>NZ_CP097759.1:0-300000 GCF_023586365.1 Blochmannia endosymbiont of Camponotus sp. | reverse complement strand
ATCCTAAACGTCCATATACTTTAGATTATGTAGAGCGTATATTTAATGATTTCGATGAATTATCTGGTGATCGAGTATACGCTGATGACAAAGCTATTGTAGGCGGCATAGCAAGACTCAATTCCCGACCAGTCATGATCATTGGGCATCAGAAAGGTCGTGACACTAAAGAAAAAATTAAACGAAATTTTGGTATGCCCGCGCCAGAAGGGTACCGAAAAGCATTACGTCTGATGGAAATGGCAGAACGATTTAAAATACCACTGATTACTTTTATAGATACTCCAGGCGCTTATCCTGGAGTGGGCGCAGAAAAACGCGGACAATCTGCAGCCATCGCTAAAAATTTACGTACAATGTCAATATTAAAAATACCGATTATATGTACTGTAATCGGAGAAGGGGGTTCCGGAGGGGCTTTAGCTATCAGCATTGGCGATAAAGTTAATATGTTGGAATATAGCACATATTCTGTAATTTCTCCAGAAGGATGTGCATCAATTTTATGGAAAAACGTTAAAAAAGCTCCTATAGCTGCCGAAGCAATGGGTATTACCGCTTATCGATTGAAAGAACTAAATCTAATTGATAATGTGATTTCTGAACCATTAGGTGGAGCGCATAGAGATATATTAACTACATCTATTTCATTAAAAACTCAATTATTATTAGATTTAGCCGAATTAGATTCTTTTGATAAAAAAGAATTGTTAAATCGACGATATCACAGATTAATGCATTATGGATATTGTTAATCTTGAATTAATATATATTTTTTTAATAATTGATTTAATATATAAATAATGTAAATTCATTAATAATATATTAAATATTATATCTAATCATTATCATTAATGTTATGAATCATCATGACTTTATATTATCTACATTAGTAAAAACATGATCACAACCAATACATCGTCAAAAAATTGGGATTTATATCTTAAAATAACACATTGTCTTGTTGGGCATACAAGATTACTATTGTCTTATAGTGGAGGACTGGATTCCACAGTACTTCTAGATATCTTAACAAGATTAAGAGATAGAGATAGTTCTGATCATCTCACATCATCTCCACTTATTTTACGTGCAGTTTATGTACATCATGGTATCAGTAATTATGCAGATAAATGGGCTAGTCATTGCTCTAATCAATGTAAAATACGGGGTATACCTTTTTCAGTAATTTATATTAATTGCTACCACGTAGAAAATAAACGACGTAATATGGAAGCATTAGCACGAAATCTTCGTTATAAAAAATTATACAATCATTTAGATTCAAAAGAAGTACTTTTGACTGCGCATCACATGAATGATCAAGTAGAAAGTTTATTGCTTGCATTAAAGAGAGGCAGTGGTCCATCTGGACTATCTGGAATGAGTAAAAATGCATTATATGCTAATAAATACAGGTTATTAAGACCTTTATTGGATTGTTCTCGTAAGCAATTAGAAACGTATGCTTATAAAAAAAAACTCGCCTGGATAGAAGACGATACGAATACAGATACACGTTTTGATCGTAATTTTTTGCGTATAAAAATTTTGCCATCAATATATCGACGTTGGCCTTATTTTAATCAAGTAGTTGCGCGTACCGCGCAACTATGCAAAGATCAAGAGAATTTATTAAATGAATTGTTATCAGAATCTTTTCAAAAATTAATTGATAAATCAGATGGTTCTTTTCTGTTTATCCCGTTATTCCAATGCAGCATACCAAAAAGACAAGCTTTGCTGCGTCGTTGGTTATCGCATTTTTCTATGAAGATGCCTTCTTATCAACTTATAAATCGTATTTGGAAAGAAGTAGTATTAAGCCGGAGAGATGCAACCCCAATACTACAATTAGATAAATGTTTATGTCGTCGTTTCCGAGAAAAATTGTATATTTTACCTGAAAATATGAGATGTTCTTTAAACAGAATTAAATTATCATGGAACATCATACATAATGTATTTATACTGCCATATAATTTAGGTACATTAATATACCAACCATTAAGTATCAACGAACATGTACCTAAAAATGCATTTAATCTGAATTTAAACATAAATTTTCCATTTAATATATCTCATGATGTTTTTGAAAAATCTAAAAAAGTTTTGACACATTGTTTTGTTCGAGCCCCAAAATCTGATGAAAAAATATCAATTATTTTTGGGAATATAAATGGGTTATTATATATTCTAGGAAGAAATCATGGTCGACATTTAAAAAAAATTTGGCAGGAATTAGGCGTGCCTCCATGGCTAAGAAGCCGTATTCCTTTACTTTTTTATAATAAAACACTAATTACTGCTATAGGAGTATTCATTACTCACAATGGCAAGATTGCAAATACAGAGAACACTTCATGGCAAATATCTTGGTTACAAGATATTTTATCTTATAAAATTTTTAAAAATAGCGTTCGTCATCATTTAGAATGATTTTTTACATCTGTTAACTAATTAAATAAAATAATTAGTCTTAAACTATAAGATTTAAAAAATGATTTTTTTAATAAAAAGAGTTATTTGATATAACTTCAATCAACATAATTATCGCATATATATTCCTTTAAATATCATTAAAATTTTTTGATCTTAATATCAACACCACTTTATCAGTCAAAAGTGACCACTTTTATCATGAAGAAACAATTTTTTCAATCAAATATCGTATTAATATTTCAAGTTTAATTTTTTTTATTTCATTTTTTTTACGATATTTATATTCTACCTCTTGATTAGCTAAACTACGATCACTAATAATCAGAATATGTGGTATTCCAATCAAATCTATATCAGCAAACATTGTACCTGGATATTCTTTGCGATCATCAATTAATATATCTATTCCTATAACAGGCAACAGTTGTTTGTAAATTTTTTCTGCAATACTTCTTACATTAACAGAGCGATACATATCAATCGGTATGATCGCTAATTTAAATGGTGCGATTACATCCGGCCATAAAATGCCATTTTTATCATAATTTTGTTCAATAATCACAGCAATAATACGAGTAATTCCTATGCCATAACAACCCATTTCCATTGAAAAATTATGTTTACGCTCATTATTTTTTTGTGGGTGATTAGTATCCAAGTTTGAGTATTTTTGTCCTAATTGAAATATGTGTCCTATTTCAATACAGTTATGAATGGATAAGATATTTTTCTTATTAGTATATGAATTATTATTCAACACTTCATGTAAATCCGCTATTTTTAAAAATGATATATCGCGAGTCCAATTAACCCCAAAAAAATATTTGCCGCTCATATTAGACCCGGCGATAAAATCATTCATTTTTGCTACATTATAATCTACAATCAATGGTATAGATAAATTAATGGGACCCAACAAATTGGGTTGCGCTCCAGTAATCATTTGAATTTCTTCTGGTTCGATACAAGATAAAGGGATATGTATTTGTGGAATCATCGCAATTTTTTTCAAACTAATTTGATGATCAGCCCGAATGACTAATCCTAACAAGGAATAAGCATTATTGATATGTTTATTTTTAGCGCGTACAATTATCGTTTTTACAACTTGATGTATGGACAAATTGAATTGATTAATTAATTCTTCTACAGATCTAATATGAGGAGCTGCTATTAATCGCATTGTTTCTACAGCCATTTTTGGTTGTATTTTAATGGGAATCACATCATTCGATAACTGGAAGTCAATTAAATTATTATCAGGTATCATAGGAGATGCGATATTATCTTCACCGTTTTCAGAATATGCTTGAAACTCATGAGACAACACTCCCCCAATTCTACCAGGTTCAGCCTGAACAACACAAAAATTTAATCCAATGCGATTAAAAATAGTGTGATATGTTTGATACATATCATTATATGTACTTTGAAGAGATTTCTGATCGATATGAAAAGAATATCCATCTTTCATAATGAATTCTCTAGCACGCATCACTCCAGATCGAGGACGGGCTTCATCACGATATTTAGTATGAATTTGATACACAATTAATGGAAACTGTTTATAAAGCATTGTTTCTTTACAAATAATTTCTGACACCATTTCTTCATGAGTTGGTCCTAATACAAATTCCTGATGATTACGATTTTTAAAACGCAACAATTCTGTGCCATATTCTGTCCAACGCCCACTTTTTTTCCATAATCTCGCAGGTTGAACTATCGGCATAACTATTTCAATGGCACCAATTTTACTCATTTCTTCTCGAATAATATTTTCTATTTTCCGTAATACACGTAATCCAGTGGGTAACCAAGTATAAAGACCAGATGATACTTGACGAATTAACCCGGCTCGTAACATTAGTTGATGGCTAATTGTTTTGCAATTCTTAGGCGCCTCTTTAAGAGTAGCTAATAAATATTGACTGGTACGCATTATTTTTGCCTGATATGAAAAAGATTATTAGTAATAATAATCGCTGTTTAAGTATATTTATAATTAAAGAATTAAATTTTTGTTGATTTAATATCACATTATTATAAGTACACATTTAGTATTTTTTTATAAAACAATATAGTTATATACTTTAATATAGTCTTATATATAAATAGAATATTATTCAACAAATTTTCTTACTTTATAGAAGATATCGATATTTTGATAACAATAATATATTTTACAATAACGTTGTTTTAAATTTGAAATAAAATTAATGATTATGCGCTATTATATATAATATTGATTTTCGTTGTTAACATTATTTAACAAAATAAATACTTACAACTATAACAATAAATATAAGGCTAATCGTGAATAATGCTATATTTATAGATCGAGATGGCACTATTAACATTGATAAAAACTATGTGCATAATATTGATAGTTTTCTTTTCATTGATAATGTCATAGATGCAATGGTAACTTTGAAAGAAATGAAGTTTTTTTTGATCATCGTTACCAATCAATCTGGAATAGCACGAGGTTTGTTTACTCAAGATGACTTCTTGTTGCTAACAAAATGGATGATTTCTTATTTGAGGGTATACTATCATGTGTATATAGATGCCATTTATTTTTGTCCACATCATACACAAGGAATAGTGAAAAAATTTCAACGAGCTTGTTCATGTCGCAAGCCGAACCCGGGAATGCTATTAGATGCAAAAAAACGTTTTAACATTAACATGACTACTTCTTATATGGTAGGAGATACCGAAAATGATATGTTGGCAGGTCAATTAGCAGGCATTGGAACTAAAGTGCTAGTATGTAGCGGTAAAAAAATAACAAAAAAAACTAAAAAAACAGCAGATTGGATCATAAAAAGTTTAGCATTTTTACCAAATATGATAAGAACACGTGGCTATACAAAAATATATAAACGTTTTTAATTTTTTATATTTTTAATGTTTATTTTATTAAATTGATGGTATGAATTACATATTATAATTTTGAGATTTAAGAATATACATTACTCTCTTAATCAAAAAAATCAACAATCACCTTCATATGAAAATATATAGTTTTTGTTTTTAATCATTTAGATATTAAGTTTATTTTCTAAATAACGAATATTAATTTCGTTGCCTTTTTGAAAGATCTCATCGGTTACAATTTTTAGTTGTAACTCAATATTGGTATTGATTCCATCAATAATTAACTCTGATAACGCATTTTTCATACGAGCAATAGCTATATCACGTGTTTCCCCAAAGCAAATTAATTTTCCTATCATTGCATCATAATAAGGAGGCACCGAGTAGCCAGAATAAATATGAGATTCCCAACGCACACCTAATCCTCCAGGTGCGTGGAACCTAGTAATACATCCTGAACTAGGCATAAAGTTATGAGGATCTTCAGCATTAATACGGCATTCTATAGCATGTCCTTCAGATTTAACTGAATCTTGTGTAATATCTAACGTATATCCAGAAGCAATTCTTAGTTGTTCTCTAATGAGATCTATTCCGGTAATCATTTCTGTAATCGGATGTTCCACTTGAATACGAGTATTCATTTCAATGAAAAAGAATTCATTATTCTCATATAAAAATTCAAATGTACCTACTCCACGATATCCAATTTTGTAACAAACCTTGACACAACTCTCTCCTATACATTTCCGCATTGCAGAGCTAATACCTAACGCAGGACTCTCCTCTACTATCTTTTGATGTCTCCTTTGTACTGAACAATCACGTTCTGTCAAATAAATTATATTGCCTTTTCCATCAGATAAAACTTGTATTTCTATATGCCTAGGATGCGCCAAGTATTGTTCTGCATAAATAGTATCATTATTGCACGTATTTTTTGCTTCTGCTCGTATCATGCGTATAGCATCTTGTAAATCTGATTCTTTTGTAACTACACACATGCCACGCCCTCCTCCTCCGTGAGCAGATTTTATGATAATTGGATAATTAATGTGTAAATTTTGATATGAAAAATTACAAATTTTGTTATTTATATTTTTGTTCAGTTCGTAATCCCAACCTGGAATAGTCATTATTCCTGATTCTTTCATAATAGCTATAGCAGATATTTTATTTCCCATTAAACGAATAGTTTCTGAGCGTGGCCCAATAAAAACAAAACCGGAGCGTTCAACTTGTTCTGCAAAATCAGCATTTTCTGATAAAAATCCATAGCCAGGATGAATTCCTGATGATCCAGTAATTTCTGCAGCTGAAATAATAGCTGGAATATTTAAATAACTATGTATTGCAGATGGAGGTCCTATACAAACAGTTTCATCTGCTAACAACACGTGTTTCAAATCACGATCTATGGTTGAATGCACAGCTACTGTTTTTATCCCTAACTCTTTACACGCACGCAAAATGCGCAACGCTATTTCTCCTCTATTTGCAATGACAATTTTTTCTAACATTCTGTTCTCGTTATTCGATGATAAGTAATGGCTCGTTAAATTCAACTGGTTGACCATTATCAACCAAAATTGCTTTGACTACACCTGATTTATCTGATTGAATTTGATTCATCACTTTCATAGCCTCAACAATACATAAAGTGTCGCCAACTTCAATTGTTTGACCTATTGATACAAATGGATTAGAATCTGAACTAGGAGCAATGTAAAAAATGCCTACCATTGGAGAACGTATAACATGTCCATTATCTACTAATTTAACATTTTCATAACGTGTTTCTGTATTCGATGAAATACAGACCGGTATTCCCGACTCTTTGGGAGTAGGCAACCGTGTTGATTCAGACGATGTTTTAGACATAGAACGAGTAATACGTACTGTTTTATTTCCTTCAGAAATTTCTAACTTAGATACATTTGATTCTTCGATCAATGTAATTAATTTTTTTATTTTACGAATATCCATAACAAAACCTATATGTATCTATTACTCATTAATTTTTTTGGATAAATATTTATACGCCATATGCAAAGCACAATGATATCCGTATACTCCAAATCCACAAATAACACCAAGTGCAATATCAGACAAATACGAACGATATCGAAATTTTTCTCTGATATATATATTAGAAAGATGAATTTCGATAAAAGCAATGTTCACAGATAAAAATGCATCTCGCAACGCTATGCTAGTATGAGTAAAAGCTGCAGGGTTAATTATGATGAAATCCACATTTTTGTAACTTTTATGTATACATTCAATCAATTCATGTTCTGCATTAGATTGGAAGTGATCCATATGCATACCTAAAGACTCAGAGGTTTTATACAAATTTGCTACAACATTAGATAAAGCTTCACATCCATATATATGTGGTTCACGTTTACCTAATAAATTTAAATTAGGTCCATTTATCAATAAAATACGAAATGTATTTACCATGATATTCAAATATCCTCATCAATTCGATATACAATATACAATTGTAACTCATGCATATCATTATATTTAATAAATGTTCTCTATATATTATGAATAAGAATTTTTTCTTATTCATAATATATTTCATAAAACAATCACATTAATTACATAATGTATATATTTACTGTTTTATAGTTAAAGACTAATGACACTAACAATATATTACTGTATTGTAAATTTTAACTGTTTATTAATAAAAATAACTGTTATGAGCAGTATTAATGCGATAAACAATTTCTTTTTTAAGATCATTATTATAATATTGAACTGTAATTTTTTCAATAAAACAGGTAGTTGTAATCTTACTATAATTATAGAAAGTATCGAAAATAATATTATATGGTATTGTTTATATAGTATACAAGTGCAAATTTGCATACACATATGTAATTATGTTCATCACGCAATACGTTTATATTATGTATTATAATAATATAAATATTTTTATGTAGTTAATTTCTTAATTTATATATTTAATAAATACAAAATATTAAATAATATGTAATGTTTTAAATACAATGACTTGAAATACATATCAGTGATATTGTGTAATCATTTTATTTTATTGTTTTTCGAGAGGAATTAATAAAAAATGAATAATTTAAAAAAAATTTATAATACTATTTTAGATCATTATGTTTAAAAAATTCCGTGGTATATTTTCTAGTGATCTGTCTATTGATCTCGGTACTGCCAATACTTTGATTTATTTAAAAGGACAAGGTATTGTGTTAAATGAACCTTCTGTTGTAGCCATTAGACAGGATCGAGGAGGCATGCCCAAAAGCGTGGCTGCTGTAGGATATGCAGCAAAACAGATGCTAGGGCGTACTCCCGGAAACATTGCAGCTATTCGTCCCATGAAAGACGGAGTAATCGCTGACTTTTTTATTACTGAAAAAATGTTGCAACATTTTATCAAACAAGTTCACAGTAATAGTTTCATGAAACCAAGTCCTAGAGTGTTAGTGTGTGTTCCGGTAGGCGCTACACAAGTTGAACGTAGAGCTATACGTGAATCTGCGCAAGGAGCAGGCGCGCGTGAAGTTTTTTTAATAGAAGAACCTATGGCAGCAGCAATTGGAGCGGGTTTACCAGTATCAGAAGCTACTGGTTCAATGGTAGTAGATATTGGAGGTGGTACCACCGAAGTCGCAGTAATTTCACTTAATGGAGTAGTGTATTCATCATCCGTTAGGATTGGGGGAGACCGTTTTGACGAAGCTATTATTAGTTATGTAAGACGTCATTATGGTTCCTTGATTGGAGAGGTAACTTCAGAGAGAATAAAACATACCATAGGTTCTGCATATTTAGATGATGAACTTCGTGAAATAAAAGTGCGCGGACGAAATTTAGCAGAAGGAATACCAAGGAGTTTCGTATTAAACAATAATGAAATTTTAGAAGCATTACAGGAACCGTTAACTGGTATCGTCAGCGCAGTTATGGCGGCGCTAGAGCAATGTCCACCAGAATTAGCATCTGATATTTCTGAATATGGAATGGTATTAACTGGGGGAGGAGCATTATTAAAAAATATCGATCGTTTATTAATAAAAGAAACTAGCATTCCTGTAGTAATCGCAGAGGACCCGCTGACTTGTGTTGCTCGAGGCGGCGGTAAAGCGCTGGATATGATTGATGTACACGGTCGAGATTTATTTAGTGAAGAATAATTTCAAAGCGCTATAAAATAATTTTGTACAATTTTAAGTTGATAAAATCACATAAATTAAAATGAATTCCTTTTGTAATATATATTAATTAATATTATTAAACTCAAGGTATCTTTCTATGTATAGTGCTGTAAGTAATAAATTTCCTTATTTAGAATTACGTTTGTTTTTAGCAATAATAATGTCTGTTATTATTATGATTGCCGATGGAAAATTAAATATGTTTCTGAAATTAAGAAGTTACATAGAACATTCTGTTTATTCGATTTATTATTTATGCGATAAGTCGCATAATATATACGATTATACTTCAAAAATATTAGAAGGGTATAATAAATTAATATTGGAAAATAATACATTGCGTCAAGAGTTATTTTTAAAAAACAGTGAATTATTATTAATAGATCAGTATAAACGTGAAAATTGCAAGTTACATGAATTACTTAATTCTCCTTTGTGTTACGACAAACGAAAAATAATTACTAGAATTCTTTTCGTTAACGCAGATTCATACGGTAATAAAGTTATAATAAATCAAGGAAAGAATAATAATATCTACATTGGTCAACCAGTTATTACTGATTCAGGAATAATAGGACAAGTTATTTCTACTAATACACTTAGTAGCCGTGTCATGTTAATTTGTGATCCTGAACATGCTTTACCGGTACAAATAAAGCGAAATAGTATGCGTTTTATTTTGATGGGCTGCGGATATGGCGCAGATTTGCGCGCAGAATATCCAGGATATCTAGATGTATGTGTTGGGGATATGTTGATAACATCTGGATTAGATGGTCGTTTCCCGGAAGGATATCCGGTAGCAATAGTGTCTAATATAATAGTAGATTCAGAACAAGATTCTACTATTATTCAAGCACATCCAACAGTTGGATTGCAATCCCTATGTTATGCAGTATTAATTTGGGAATAATTCTAAAATTAATATTCAAATATTTATCTATTAATATAATTATATTTGCAATATAAATAATTTGAAAAAATGCACAATAAATTCAACAATTATAAATTGTGGGTAGTATACAGTTCCTTTATAATTGCAATTTTTTTACAAATTATTCCATTCTGTCCTCGAACATGGAATGTGCATCCATCCTGGATAATGATATTGTTAATTCGTTGGATTACGATACTTCCAAATCAGGTAAACATCGGTACTGGATTTACTTTAGGATTAATAATCGATATTATAGTAGATTCTACTTTAGGTACACATTCTTTATCGTTAAGTATACTTGCTTATTTAGTAAACCGAAACATTTATTTTTTTAGATACATGCCTATTTGGCAACAGTCTTTTGTTATTATATTTCTGTCGTTCATTAATCAAAGTATTATATTTTTAGTAAAATTTTTGATAACCAAAGTTTTATGTACACCGGAAATATTTTGGAACTGTCTATTAGATGGTGGATCATGGCCATTTTTGGTTCTTTTAATGCATAAAATGCATCGAAACTAATCAATAATTGATGATTTTTAAAATACTAATAGTAATAATTAATATCGAATAATTATTTTAGTTGAATAAATATAAATAAACTTATAAAAAACTAAAATTACTATCAACAACACTATTTAAGTAATGCCATAAAAATATTAAATAGAAATTAAACATCATATTTTTGCTATAAAAAGAGAATCACTATAATTAAATAAATATAACTCTTTAATTGATTTAACAAATTATAAGCGCTATCTTACTAAGATTATTTAATTAAAAAATATGCATACATGTGCGTGTGCGTGCATAAAAAAAATAATAAGATTGCTAAACTATTTAATTTAATAATAAGTATACTGAAAAAATCAGTATGTTTTTAATAATATTAAAGTACTTCAAACTAAAATAGAACGAGTATGTTATAGCATTAACCAATATTAAACAAAACCTAAATGAAAACAGATAAAATTATTAAAAGTACATATTTTCAAAATTCTTGCCAAATTGGCGGGGTACATACCAATATCATATTTTAAATAGAGGTTATATGAGCTTAGATTTTGTTATTGAAGGACTACTCACACCTAATAATTTACAACGTAATGATCTTTTATATTTATTAGATATGACAGAAAAATTCCAAATAGATTACTCAGATCTATATTTTCAATCATGTTGTCATGAAACATGGGCTCTTGAAGATAGTATCATTAAATCTGGATCGTATACCATAGATCAGGGCGCTGGTGCGCGAGTGATCATAGGCGAACAAACTGGATTCGCTTACACTGATCAATTAACTCTAGACGCATTGATTCGCAGCATGAACGCTGCTACTAGCATTACAAATGAACGTCATTGCAATAATAACATTACTGTTAACTTAAAGAAGCATAAAGATGTTTATCCTGCCGCATATTCCTATATGAATCCATTGTCCAATGTATCTAGAGAAGAAAAAATTGAACTATTAATGAGAATAGACAAAATAGCACGCTCTATTGATTCTAGAGTACAAAAAGTTAATGCTAATTTATCAGGTGTTTACGAGCAAATTTTAGTAGCAGCTACAGATGGCACTTTAGCCGCAGATGTTCGACCGTTAGTACGTTTATCTATATTAGTGCAATCAGAACAACATGGAAAAAGAGAACAAGGAATAAGTGGTGGTGGGGGGCGATTTGGGTACGATTTTTTTTTAGATACTATTGCAGAAGGAGAAATTCGAGCCGATTGCTGGGCTAAAGATGCTGCTCGAATGAGTTTAATTAATCTTGAAGCTGTAGCAGCTCCAGCAGGAACTATGACAGTGGTTTTAGGATCAGGTTGGCCTGGTATTTTACTGCATGAAGCGGTAGGTCATGGCCTAGAAGGAGATTTTAATAGAAGAGGTAGTTCGGTATTTTCTAACAAAATCGGAAAAATAGTAGCTTCCGAACTATGTACAATAGTAGATGATGCTACACTGAAGGGGTCACGTGGATCATTATCTATTGATGACGAAGGAATGCCTGGTCAATATAACATTTTAATTAAAAATGGTATCTTACAAGGATACATGCAAGATAAATTAAACGCTAAACTTATGGGATGTGCCTCGACGGGAAACGGTAGACGAGAATCATATGCTTCTTTACCTATGCCGCGTATGACTAATACTTATATGTTGCCAGGTCAATCGACTCCAGAAGAAATTATCAATAGTGTGGATTACGGAGTATATGCTTCAAATTTTAGCGGCGGGCAAGTGGACATTACATCCGGCAAGTTTGTTTTTTCTGCATCTGAGGCCTTCTTAATAGAAAAAGGTCGCATCACCAAATCTATAAAAGGAGCTACTTTAATAGGATCAGGTATCGAAATCATGAAAAATATTTCCATGGTTGGTAACGACTTGTCCTTAGATAAAGGAGTAGGCACATGTATAAAAAATGGGCAAAATATACCAGTTAGCGTCGGCCAACCAACAATAAAATTAAATAATATTACTATTGGAGGCACTAATTAATTTAATCGTATGCATGATGCCTATATAATTAAATAATAAAAATCAAATAATAATAATGTAATTATTATCAAATATTATTATTATTTTTATATGTGAGTTTTGACTATAGCAAATATATATGCTACATGAAGGTCTATATTACTAATAATAATTTATAATATATGGAATCAATCATAGACATATAATTATATAGTTCATGCTTGCATCTCATTTTTCATATTTCAGGAAATATTAATTTTTAATAATATTGCTTACATTTGTATTATTAATTATCACAAATATTACATTTATGAAGTTTTTTAATTAGTGCATTTTTATTAATTAAAAAAAACAAACTTTTATTTTTTATATCATGATGTATATTTATTAACATCAATAACTGATCTTAATAAATATAATCCATATTAGGCAATGTTTATATTAATTAGGAATTCTTATTACAGGAGAATAAGATGAATGTAATAGATGACGTAATACAACAATGTAATTTTTTAGAAAATATAGTAAATCAAACATTAAATTTAGCATATGCATATTCAAATGAAGTGGAAGTTTCAGTAGTTAAAACCACAGGAATTACAGTCAGTACTCGTTACGGAAAATTGGAGAATGTAGAATTTAATAGTCGCGGTATCTTAGATATAACTATGTTTCGTCAACAACGAAAAGGCAGTGCTCTTTCAAATGATTTAAATGAGAAAACAATAAATCGTACTGTGGAAGCTGCAGCGGATATAGCATCTTATACTTCTCCAGACCCATATGCTGGAATAGCCGATAAAGAATTATTAGCGTTCAATTCCATGAATCTTGATTTATTTCATCCAATTAGTTTAGATACTAAATTAGGAGTGACTCTAGCATCTACAGCAGAAGAAACAGCATTAAAATATGATAAACGTATAATTTATACTGAAGGAGGCAGATTTAGCAGTTATTTTACCACTAAAGTTTTTGGGAATAGTCATGGTATGTTACAAAGTTACACCAGTAGCCAACATTCTTTATGTTGTGGTGTGATTGCCGCAAGCAATGATATCATGGAACAAAATTATGCGTATACATTAAGTCGCTCATTTGATGATTTACGCTCACCAGAATGGGTTGGGCAAGAATGTGCTCAACGCGCTCTAAATCATTTAAATCCTAAAAAATTAAAAACAATGGAATCTCCGGTATTATTTTCTGCAGAAGTAGCTACAAGTTTATTCCACCATTTAGCAAGCGCTATTCATGGAAATAATGTATGGCGCAAATCTACTTTTTTATTAAATGATCTGAAGAAAAAAATTTTTCCTTCTTGGATATCAATTAGAGAACGCCCGCATGTATTAAAAGGATTAGGATCAGCTCCATTTGATAGCGAAGGGGTACAAACTTTGAATAGGGATATTGTAGAAGATGGTATATTAAACAGTTGGATTTTCAACAGTTATTCTGCACGTAAAATGGGACTAAAAAGCACTGGACATGCTGATGGTATCTATAATTGGTATATTAGTTGTCAAAATTTAAGTTTTATGGAATTAATAAAGAATATGCGGCGCGGGCTTGTTGTTACTAATATAATGGGGCAAGGAATTAATATTACTACCGGAGATTATTCACGTGGAGTAGCTGGTTTTTGGGTAGAAAACGGTGATATTCAATATCCAGTAAGTGAAATTGCCATTGCTGGTAATCTAAAAGATATGTTTTATAATATTGATGCTATTGGACACGATATTGAAACACGTAATCATATTCATTGTGGATCTGTTTTAATATCTTCTATGAAGATAGCAGGTATTTAGAATAACAATTACATATATTTTTACTGAAAAGATCTTTTTTTAAAATCATAAAAATATATGTAATATATTAACATATATATATATATGTTAATAATATTAACATATATATATATATATGTTAATAAAATTAATATATTGATTTGACGACTTTTATGGTTTTACAGCGTAAAAATAACTCTTTTTAAAATTTAATTATATTTTTATATATAATTAATACTATTTTAAACGAAATTAATATTTACGTTAATATAATATATCATATATAGTCATACAAATGTCATCGAGTTAATACATGATAACTTCTTTAATTTATGTACTCTAACATAAATTAAATTTATATTAAAATTATTAATAAATAATACATAAAAAGTATTAAAATCGGAAATTATCAAATAAACGAATTTATATCTAAATAACAACAATACCTAAACATTATCCTGAAAATAAATAATGTTAATAATTAACATTATTTCCCTGTAAATAGTCATAAATAAAAAATAATATTGAAAACTTTAATTTTTTAAAATAATTATTTTTTTAATTATTTAATTATTTAGATTATATAACTAAAATGTTAATAAAACAGTAATTTCTCCCGTATAATTATAAACATAACAAAACACATTAAAATATTATAAAAGACAAAAAAATACTCTCGATATATACAAACGTATATTGATTAAAACAATGTATAATTATATATATTTTTATATAATCCAACAATTTACGCATATAAAACTATTAATAATAAGAATTATTTACCAATATAGTCTGTTACCATCATAAAAATAATTTTACAAAAAATAAATTTTTACCAAATTTTGGTATATCATCATATTTACGCACAAATTCAAATACTATCGCATTTCTATTATAGAATAAAATTAAAAACCTTGTAATTATAATTACTGATGATAAATAAAAATTATTTATTCATCGTAATATAACATTCTTATTATATTATATATACATTCACTTATTAGATACAAACTTATTATTCAAAAAATAATTAATTACTTGGAATTTAAAAAATATGACTTAATGTCTTATTAAGTTAACATGATTAACTATACATACATGTAAAACTACATATATAAGTAATACTTATTACACTAATATATTTTCAATAAAATAAATAACTATATCGAAAAAATTAAAATAATTAACAGATTTATTGAAATATATCTATATATAAATGCAAATTAAATATTAAAAATACTAAAGCGTGTTTTAATACACAAAAATAATTTTTTGCATAATTAAAATCTAATAAATATTAAATGATAGAATAAATTCGGTATAAATAATTATTTATTTTTTTATGTTTCATAATGCTCCATGTTGAATATAATTAATTTGTCCCCATATTTTTAAGTATCTGATTATTAAAATGGTGCAGACGAATATTAAAGATGTTATAATATCGACAAGTTCTAACCAAGAGAGATCGCTCTATGAATACTGATCAAACTGAGCGCATAGAAATACCAGTGTTGCCTTTGCGTGATGTAGTGGTGTATCCACATATGGTGATTCCGTTATTCGTTGGCCGGGACAAATCAATTAGATGTCTCGAATCTTCCATGAATGGTGACAAAAAAGTTCTGTTAGTAGCCCAAAAAGAAGCATCAACCGATGAACCAAGTATTAATGACCTTTTTCCAGTTGGAACAATATCTATAATATTACAGATGCTCAAATTACCAGATGGTACGGTAAAAGTATTAGTAGAAGGGCTAGAGCGCGCCCGCATCATGGAGTTAACTGATACTGGAAATCACTTTAAAGCTCAAGCAAGTTCTTTTCATCCTAACGAATTAAACGAACGCGAACAAGAAGCTTTAATGCGCACCGTTATTAGTCAATTTGAAGGATATCTTAAGCTTAATAAGAAAATACCCGCTGAAGTTTTAACATCTTTGAATAATATCGACAATGCAGATCGTCTTGCTGATACCATCGCCGCTCATATGCCACTCAAATTAGACGATAAACAATCCATTTTAGAAATGGCAGATATTACGGAAAGACTAGAATATTTAATAGCAATGATGGAATCAGAAATTGAATTATTACAAGTTGAAAAACGTATTCGCAATCGTGTAAAAAAACAAATGGAAAAGAGCCAACGTGAGTATTACTTAAATGAACAAATGAAGGCTATACAAAAAGAACTGGGAGAACTAGATGCTGTTATCGATGAAAATGAATCCCTTAGACTCAAAATAGAAGCAGCTAAAATGCCTAAAGAGGCGCGAAACAAAGTAGAATCAGAGTGGCAAAAATTAAAAATGATGTCCCCTATGTCTGCTGAAGCTGCTGTAATCCGTGGATATATTGATTGGATACTATCAGTACCTTGGCATGCAAGAAGTAAAATGAAAAAAGATCTGATTAAAGCTCAAGAAAGCCTGGACAAAGACCACCACGGATTAGAGCGTGTTAAAGATCGGATTTTAGAATATTTAGCAGTACAAAATAGAATCAACAAAATTAAAGGACCTATTTTATGTTTAGTGGGGCCACCTGGAGTAGGTAAAACATCACTTGGGCAATCTATTGCTAAGGCTACTGGACGTAAGTATATACGTATGGCTTTAGGCGGAATGCGCGATGAAGCCGAAATTAGAGGTCACCGTCGTACCTACATTGGATCCATGCCTGGTAAACTTATACAAAAAATGTCTAAAGTTGGAGTAAGGAATCCGTTATTCCTTTTAGATGAAATAGATAAAATGTCTTTAGATATGCGTGGAGATCCAGCTGCTGCTTTGCTAGAAGTATTAGATCCAGAGCAAAATACTACTTTTAATGATCATTATTTAGAAATAGATTATGATTTGTCTGATGTTATGTTTGTTGCTACTTCTAACTCAATGGATATTCCTAGTCCTTTGTTAGATCGAATGGAAGTAATACGTTTATCTGGTTATACCGAAGATGAAAAATTAAACATAGCACGACAGCATTTATTCACTAAACAAATAGAGCGCAACGCTTTGAAGTTAGAAGAACTAACGATTCAAGACGATGCTTTAATAAATATTATTAGACATTATACACGTGAAGCTGGAGTACGTAATTTAGAGCGCGAAATTTCTAAATTATGCCGTAAAACAGTAAAAATGCTTTTAATGAATAAAAAAATAAGACGCATAACCATTGATAAAAACAATTTAAAAGATTTTCTTGGTGTACAACGCTATGATTGTGCTCATGCAGATCAAGAAAATCGTGTAGGACAAGTCACTGGATTAGCTTGGACTGAAGTAGGAGGAGATCTTTTAACTATTGAAACTGCTTGTGTTCCTGGAAAAGGAAAATTGACATACACTGGGTCTTTAGGTGAAGTTATGCAAGAATCTATTCAAGCTGCATTAACAGTGGTAAGAGCGCGTGCAGATAAATTAGGTATTAATACTGATTTTTATGAAAAAAAAGACATTCATGTGCATGTACCAGAAGGAGCTACACCAAAAGACGGCCCAAGTGCTGGCATTGCGATGTGTACTGCTTTAGTTTCTTGTTTAACAGGAAATTCTGTTAAAGCTAGTGTGGCGATGACAGGAGAAATAACTTTAAGAGGGCAAATATTACCTATTGGTGGATTGAAAGAAAAATTGTTAGCCGCGCATCGAGGAGGCATTAAAACAGTGTTAATACCGTATGAAAACAAACGTGACTTAGAAGATATGCCAGCTATTGTAGTTGATAATTTAGATATTCATCCAGTCAAACAAATAGATGAAGTTTTAATGTTAGCATTACAAAATATCCCATTTAATTCTGAAATAACACCTAAAGCATCATTAGTATAATATATCGTATAATTTGTAGAAACCATATGGATAAAATAAAAATAGGATGTATTATCATTCATTATGTTGAAATAATCACATATAAATACTATATAAGAACGTATAGCATGATGTTCTAATTAAATAGAAGTAATTTTTATTTTTTTAAACAAAAATTCATAAAAAGTTAAGTATTGCTATTGATTTCGATTATTATAGATTATTAAATAATAAAACAGTCATACTAATAGAATTAAATTTTTTGTGTAGCGCTCGCTATTTCCTACATCATGGTTAGTGTGGTTTTTATTATTTAAAAAAATTTTCTATCTGCTGTGTACGCCTAACTGGCTATGATATTTCTATTGAATTATATACTAAGTATGCTATATTTATTTTTTATTCAGCGATAAGAATAAGCAGCAATCAAACTATTTTGACTATCTTTTTTGAGCATTAATATTAACTATCAGTATCACATGATATTTGATAAGAAATCTATGAAAATAATCAAAATTTTTTGTTAGGTATGTTAATTAGTAATAATACAAAAAATCCTGTCACCTATAGTCACGCGACTCTAAAATTACGTTATAGGCTTTTATCCAACTAATTTCAAAATTTAAAAAATATTTTTTTAAAACTAAATAATCACAAACACAAGATATATTTTTAGGTTAAAATTTTTACTTATATCTAAATGTTTAATTATTACTTGAAAAATTTAAGATAATCATGGATAATCTTCAAAGGGATGTTACCAAATTATTCATAGTAATTTTTTAAAAATCGGTCAGGTCTGGAAAGAAGCAGCCGTAGTGAAGAACTACGATGGGTATTTTTGTTTAGCATCCCGATACAGTAAGCAGACAGAGGCGGTATTTTAACTTTTTATGAGTCTTTTGTATTAATAAAACAATAAAATAATAACCGTATATTTTTCCTGGCAAAACGGCAGGGAAAATGCATCTATTCTTTTAACAACAGAATAACAATATTTATCAGTATCTTTGTGTGATTTACCAAATAGATATTTAGTCATATAAAATATCACTCAATGAAAATAGAAATAATTAAGATATCATTGTTACAAGTGTTGTGTTTTATTTTTTAAGAGTATATTTATTCATTATAGTTTTATGTTTTCTTAAACACATTAAATCCAATTTTTTATGTTTTTATTTATTAAAAACTATAATTTTTAATGTTAGAACGCACGATGTTGCAAATACAAATAGACAATCAGCCACAAAGTATCTAATTAGATCGGTACTAATATCACGAAAAACATATCTTTTACAAATGATTAAACATATTTCGAAAAAAAGTATACAGACTACTAATAATATTGAAAATTTATTCATGTTTAATAATTTATTATCCTAAAATAGATTAGATATTGGCTATATGACTACTTTACATATTATAATAAAAAATAAAAATGTACTTATTTATCATCAATAGCCAAATAATTGAATACATATTTCAATTATATACATTTATATTACTACTGTACTTAAAATATTCTTATAAAAAATGTTCATTTATTTAAAATAAATACTTGAAATTTTTGATAAAAATATATATAAGGCACATATATCATATTTAAGTTATATTTGTAAAAAAAATAATATTATAAATTATACAAATATATAGTATTGTTTTGTGCATAAAGTAATTTACTAAAATTTGGTGACAAAAAATTTATATATAAATATATATAAATCCAAACGAATATCGCTTCTATTTTGGAAAAAATATGACAAATGTTACGGATCAACAATTAGAATTGATCAAAAAAAGTATCCAATTTGTACCTAATTATCCAAAAGAAGGCATTTTATTTCGAGACATCACTACATTGTTAAAAAATCCTCAAGCATATTCGGCAAGCATTAATCTTTTGACTTATCATTATAAAAATCATAAATTAACTAAAGTAGTAGGTATAGAAGCTAGAGGATTCTTATTTAGTGCTCCATTAGCATTAATACTGAAACTAGGTTTTATTCCAGCCCGTAAATCAGGAAGATTACCACGCGATACTATTAAAGAGCCGTATATTTTAGAATATGATAATGGATTCTTAGAAATGCACACCGATGCCATTACTCCAGGCGACAAAGTTTTAATTATAGATGATTTACTAGCAACGGGTGGAACAATCGCAGCAGCAGTAAAATTAATCAGACGGTTAGGAGGAGAAGTAAATCATGCTGGATTTATAATAGATTTAGAAAATTTGGGTGGTAAATCATTATTAAAGAAAATAGAAATAAACTCCTATAGTTTAGTGACCTTCTCTAATCATTAAAAATATACCCCCACTAAACCAATAGGTTTTAGTTCTTATATTTATAATAATTACTATATGAGTTGTATCCTGATGAGCTATCAAGTACTCGCCCGTAAGTGGCGTCCAAAAAAATTTTCTGATATTGTAGGGCAAGAACACATCATTCAATCGATAACACATACTTTTTTATTAAATAAAATTCATCATGCTTATATATTAGCCGGCACAAGAGGAGTAGGAAAAACTACTATTGCTCGATTATTCGCAAAAGGATTAAACTGCGAACAAGGTGTAACATATACTATGTGTGGTCAATGTAATAATTGCAAAGATATTGAATTAGGTTGTTTTATTGATTTGATTGAAATAGACGCGGCATCACGCACTAAAGTAGAAGATACTAGGGAATTTTTAGATAATGTACAATACATGCCATCTCGAGGTCGCTTTAAAGTATATCTCATAGATGAAGTACATATGTTATCACGTCATAGTTTCAATGCCTTACTAAAGACATTAGAAGAACCACCTACACATGTTAAATTTATTTTGATTACTACTGAATACCAAAAATTACCGGAGACTATCTTATCCCGATGTTTACAGTTTTACTTGAAACCTCTAAATATTTCTCAAATTATAACTCAACTAACATATATTTTTCATAAAGAAAACATAAACATAGAAACTTCTGCTTTAGAAGCATTAGCATATGCATCAAAAGGAAGTATGCGTGATGCGCTTAGTTTAGCAGAGCAAGCTATTGTCTTAGGAAATAATGAGATAACTAATAGTGTTATTAATAACATGTTTGGTATATCGAATATCGAGCATCCATTATGCTTAATTGAAAGCTTAATTGATGAAGATATACATAGTATTATGCACCAAATTGAAAATTTGACTGTCTCGGGAATCCATTGGGATTATGTTTTCAATGAAATTCTTACTATCTTTCAGAAAATAGCTATAGGGCAATTTCTCTCAAATTCTGTACAAAAAGAAGATGAGAATGTAACACAACATATCAATCAACGTATACGTAAATTAAGTAATCGTATTACGCCAGAAAATGTACAATTATATTATCAAATCTTTCTATTAGGTCGTCGAGAATTACCTTACGTTCCTAGTCATCGCATGGGAATAGAAATGACCATGTTACGAGCATTAGCTTTTCGCCCTGATATAGACATAGTAAACAAAAAAAATAATAATGGTAATAATAATATACTTTCAAAATCTACATGTTCAGATAATAATAATGAAATAAATACTAATGATACACAGCATATTGCTACTGATATTTTTCAAAAAAGAAATCACAATCAAGATAATGAAAATGTATTAAATACAGAAAAATCAAAAAAAAAAAATAATATATTGCTCTTAAATTTCAAAAAACCCGAATTACATTTGGATAATACCAAACCCAAAATTTCAAAATTTGTTTCTGATAAAGATATTACAGATATCACTTCTACAATATTAGAAGCTCGATCAAAACTGTTACAATATAAAGAACGTAACAAGTTAAATGTAATAAAAAAAAAATCAAATTTAACTACAGAATCTCAAAAAAAAACAAAAGATATATTAGAACGATTTGCCAGTATTAATACAATAATTTTAAAAAATAGGTCTGATCGTTTTGATAAAATTAATAAAGATTTATCAGGATATTTAGAATTTAATAATAATAGTAATGATAAGAAAACCCTGAATAAAAACCATCAAAATACATCCGATTTCATAAAAGAAATACTCCAAAAAGCAATAAACAATGATTTATGGATATCACAAATATATCGATTGTCATTACCAAAATTAGCAAAAAAATTAGTTATGAATTCGTGGAAAGAAAAAATTTCTTCAGATGAAATATGCTTACATGTTCGTTCTGATTACCAGCATTTAAATTCTACAGAACTCCGTAATATCATACAAAAATCAATCAGCAATAATATGGGTACACCAATAAAATTACATATAAAAAAAGATGACAATTATGCAATAAAAACACCAATGGAATATTTACATGCTTTATATAAAGAAAAAATATCATTAATAAAGCAAGAATTTTCAAGTGATCCATACGTTAAAATGATTAAATCTTTTTTTGATGCTGAAATAGATGAAAATGATATTCAAGTACTGTACGATCAAAACAAAAACCTATAAAAATTAATTAAATAAAAGATACTCTCCTTCAATTACATTTAAATTATGACGTAATGTAACAAATTAATATCGATTGCAGTTTAAAAAAATGTAATTTTCATTGGTTACTATGACTACTACCATAATTTTTATTACAATAATTAATTTCTATTTTATATATTTAATGATCAAAAATTAAAATTAAAAACCATTAATTAATAGAGTTCATTTCACTAATCATTGAAATTAAATAATGATCCAATTAAATCAAACCAATGATCAACCTTTATGTATAATAAAATTTAAAGAATTATTCATGAAACAACCACATGCAATAAAATTCATTAAAAAATACGTATAAATACTCGCAATCCCATTAAATATATTAATTTGTTTTTTAATTTAATTATTGAGTTTTTATTTAAAAAGTATAAATAGCAACATTATTCTGATAGTCTAAAATAATCAGTTGATAAAATATAATTTTTATATTTTAGTTATGATACAATAATAATTGTTGAAATCAAATTAATATAAATTTTTAATATTTTTAAACATATGTTTAGATAAAGCTTTACTATTTATATCTGAGTAGATAATGTTTTGGGCATATTGTGCGTGTTGTTTACTAAATTTTTATAATTTTATTGAGAATTAAATTTGATACGTATTATATTTTTAGGACCTCCTGGATCTGGAAAAGGAACACAAGCTCATCTTATTGCAAATAAATATAACATTCCAAATATTTCTACAGGCATGATGTTACGTCAAGCGCTAACTAGAAGTGCATATAAATCCTATGAACTTCATAAAAATATAATAAATATTATGCATTCTGGTGATTTAGTAAATGATGAATTTATGGTGCAATTAATTAACACACGTATCAATCAAAATGACTGTCGTAATGGATTTTTATTAGATGGTTTTCCTAGAACAATTTTGCAAGCAAAATCTATGAAACAATGTAAAATTTTTATAAATTACATCATAGAATTTTTCACATCAGATTCTGTGATTATTGATCGTATTGTAGGCCGAAGAATACATGTAAGCTCTGGCAGAACTTATCATATTAAATTCAATCCACCTAAAAATTATGGATTAGATGATATCACCGGAGAAATCTTAACTACTCGAAAAGATGACCACGAGGAAGCTATACGTAAACGATTAAGTAATTATCATCAACATACTGAACCAGTGTTAGATTATTATCGAGAAGAATCAAAATATAAAAAAATAAAATATTTTTCTGTTGATGGAAATCGTGCCATTTCTGAAATCTACAAAGAATTAATTAATATCATTAGTTTATGATACTGATTGCCATGTCACATTCCAGTTTCATTATTGATATCAATAGCGGCATAGATAATGACAGCATATAAAGTACACTATTTTATCGACCATACGCTGTGGTTAATTCGCAACAAATGTAATCATATTTTAAAAATAATTTACATATATAAACAGACGCTAAATACCAATTATCAAAAAAACACGATTATCAATATATACTTCTATAATTAGATACTTAAATCCGGTCATTAAATAATGAACATTCAAAATAACATTACGGATGCAAAACAGTTTTAAAATGTATATAAAATATAATAGAAAATGTTATTCTAAATACTGCATGTAGTATAATGAAGTATATTCAGAAATTATAAAACATTGATTATTGTTGATCTCTTTAATATACTTTCTATATATATAGATACATGAGAATACAGCATACATAGTGACGTGGCACCTGAAAAAGAGCGCATTATATTTTTTTATGTTCTTCTTTAAATAAGATAAGTTTTAATCTTGTTAATTAATAAATTATCTGTTAACAACAAACATGAGTAATCATATACTAACACCTACATTTATTTGGATTAAATGTTTGTTAATAGTTTTTTTGTATTACAAAATAACAATCAAAAGCGTTGTAAGAAATCTTCAAACACAACCATAGTTAAAACATTTATTCTTAATAAAAACTAAACCACACATATATTTAAATAATCTTAATGAATACATGTAATAAAAACTTCTATGTATATCCTCATACTATAAAGACAGAGCGCCGCGTGTCTTAACATCATTTTTAATATTACGTTAAATAATAATATTTTTATGAGAAATATAAAAGTGCTAAATTTAGTATTTTATTGTTTCACCTAGTGGAAATTCTATAAATAGAATATCATTATTTTTTTCATTTACTTCTATTATTGAACCGTATTTATCCCAACATCCTAGCACTATTATTCTAAAAACATCTTTTTTGGATCTGTAAATCTTATGCATAGTAGGTTGATGAGTATGCCCGTGAATCATAATATCCGCATGATTCTGAACTAAAATATCTGTAGCCGTTTTTAAATTAATATTTAATTTTTTTTTTGATTTGTATTTTGTATGTTGTATACAACATGAACGTATAACGCTGAATATTCGTGAACGTATGGATAATGGTAGTGATAAAAATAACCGTTGTACTATAATATGACGTAAACATTTTCTAAATAATTGATATGAACCATCATTATCACAAAGAATATCTCCATGTAAAATGATTATTTTTTTTCCTGATGCTAATCTTAAAACTTGATTAGAAGGTAATAACGTCATTCCACATGCTCTAGCATACTTCTTTCCTAATAAAAAATCATGATTTCCGTGAATAAAATAACATGAAATTTTTTTTTGATTCAAAGATTTCAAAGCTTTAGCAATATTTCTATGTAATAGATTACAATCATCGTCTCCTAACCAGGTTTCAAACAAATCTCCTAAAATATAAAGAGCTTTAGCGCGCATTGCGCGATAATTTAAAAAACGCAAAAACCCATCAGTAATATATGGAGATTTAGCACATAAATGAACATCTGAAATAAACAAAATAGACATACGTACACATATTGGATAATAATGGTTATGATCATTATCACATTTTTAATATTCCAGATCAAAACTATTCGTTAAAAATTTAACAATTAAATAAAAACATTTATATAAATAAACATCACGCTATATACGAATTATAGTGTTCATGATTAAATCGTATCATTATGATTAGCATCATAATTACACTGACTATGCAATAAACATTGTTATATACTTATGATTAAGATAACATATATTATGTTTTGTATATAAAAGTGATGACTTTCAATACTAAACTAATTAGATTATATATAATATTATTTGAAGATCCTATTGAACCTATGAGGCTTATACACTAAAGATTAATATATCGTGTATATTGTATAATAAATTAAAATGCTTAAAATTTTTAATACCTTAACAAAAAAAAAAGAAAAGTTTATACCTATTGATGCTGGTAAAATCAAAATATATGTTTGTGGTGTTACAGTTTATGATTTATGCCATCTCGGGCATGCCAGGACATTTATAGTATTCGATAGTGTTATTCGTTATTTACGTCATTGCGGGTATCAGGTGGATTACGTCCGCAATATTACAGATATAGATGATAAAATTATAAAAAGAGCTTATGAAAATAATGAAACTACCGAACAGTTAACGAATCGTATGATTCAAGAAATGCATTTAGACTTAGATGCATTAAATATATTACGCCCAAATTATGAACCAAAAGTAACTGAACATATTGATATAATCATTAAATTTATTTGTTTGTTAATTTCAAAAAAACATGCATATACTGCTCCTAACGGAGATATAATGTTTTCCGTGAAAACTATGCGCAATTACGGTATCTTATCGAATAAAAAAAATCCACCTGAAATACATGATAATATCTTAAAAAAAACAAATATAAAAAAAAACCCTATGGATTTTGTGTTGTGGAAAAAAACAACATCTAATAATAAACCAGGTGAGCCGTGTTGGCCGTCTCCATGGGGCTCAGGACGTCCAGGATGGCACATTGAATGTTCTGCTATGAATTATTCCATTTTCGGAGATCGAATAGATATTCATGGTGGAGGATCAGATTTGATTTTTCCACATCATGATAACGAAATTGCTCAATCTGTGTGTGCTAACGAGACTGCTTGTGCAAATATATGGATGCATTCTGGTCTTCTGTTATTAAACTATGAAAAAATGTCAAAATCATTAAATAACTTTTTTACCATACGTGATATCATTAAAAATTATGACCCTGAGACAATAAGATATTTTTTAATGTCTGCTCATTATCGCAGTCAATTAAAATATAATGATAATAATATTAAAAACGCACAATCATCTTTAAAACGGCTGTACATAGCTTTACGAGATACTAATCCTACAATCAAACCTAACGGAGGAGAATATTTTATATCAAAATTTATTTCTAAAATGAACGATGATTTCAATACACCAGAAGCATACTCAGTATTGTTTGACATAGCACATAAATTAAATAATTTAAAAATTAAAGGTCATTCACTTGCTCAAGGTATGGCGGCTACCTTAAAATATTTAGCAAATATTATCGGATTATTATATCAAAATCCAGAAATTTTCTTAAAACAAATAACATCAAAACACAATAAAAATTGTCATCTTGAAAAAGTTCAAAAATTAATTCAATGCCGCGAAGTTGCACGAAAAAATAACCAATGGGAATTAGCTGATAGAATACGAAAAAAATTAACCATTATGGGAATAACATTAGAAGATGGGCCTACAGGGATAACGAAATGGCATTTCAAATAATATAGATAGTAATAAAATGTAATACTATGGAACAGACAAAAAAGTTATCTTACCAAATGATGATCATCATAGGCCTGCAGGGTATTTTGAATCAGTGTGATTACCGTCATTGGACCTACCCCACCCGGAACAGGGGTAATGTATGCGGCTCGTTCATAAGCACTAGAAAAGTGAACATCGCCCACAATATTTCCGTTATTTAATCGATTAATACCAACATCTATTACTATAGCCCCTCGTTTTATCCAACTACCAGGAATAAAATTTGCTTGGCCCACTGCCACAATTAATAAATCAGCATTTTCAATGTATATTTTTAAATTTTGAGTAAAACGATGAGTAATAGACACCGTACAGCCTGCCAATAATAATTCCATAGTCATAGGTCGCCCAACGATGTTTGATGCTCCAACTACCACCGCATGCAATGTAAACATATCTATATTATACCATTCTAACAAAGTAATGATGCCTCGAGAAGTACAAGGACGTAATGTAGGAGATCGTTGACATAAACGCCCGACGTTATATGGATGAAAACCATCTACATCTTTATCAGGAGCAATATGCTCTAAAATACTTATTTTATTTAACTTATTTGGTAATGGCAACTGAATTAAAATTCCATCTATACGATCATCATTATTTAAAGTTTCAATTAATTGAAAAATCTCATTTTCAGTGGTCGTGACAGGTAAAGTATAAAGAAATGAAATCAAACCTACTTGTTCACATGCTTTTTTCTTATTAGTTACATATATCTGAGAAATCGGATTATGTCCTACTAGGATCATAGCTAATCCCGGAGCACGGTTTCTAGAATTTATATTTTTACGCACTTGTTTGGCTATTTCTTGTTTTATTTTTTCAGAAACGTATTTACCATCAATTATCTTAGCGATCATTTTAAAATGTATCCAATAAATTATGTATTAACACAATGATATTATTTTCTGTAATATATATTATTATTAATTTTAAATTGTATACTTTCTCTAAACATATACTTCTTAAAAGAAAATATTTGATCTAATAGATATCTCAAAAAGAAAATGATTATTTAGTAAAATACACGAGTGACGCGCCCTTAACTCAACTGGATAGAGTAACAGCCTTCTAAGCTGTAAGTTATAGGTTCGAATCCTATAGGGCGCAATTATCATCATATATAATACTTATAATATATTGGTCACATCAATTGCATAAATCAGTCTTAATTAAATAAATCATATAACATGGGTTAATGAAAATGTGTATACTTGACAATATATACTTTTGATTTAATAAAAATAGATTTCTATTAAATAATAGTATCGAGCATATTTCATTAGTATAGTAAAAATATCATGATATTAGGAATTGCTTTTGCTGTAATCTCAGGATTACTATGGGGATTGATTTTTATAGGTCCTTTATTAATACCAGAATACCCCAGCGTATTACAAGCATCGGGTCGTTATATTGCGTTTGGATTAATTTCATTGCCATTATCATGGTACGACAGGGCGCGTTTACGCAAATTATTACTAAAAGATTGGTTAGAAGCAATAAAATTAGTTTTAACAGGTCATCTAGTATATTATACTTGTTTAACAAGCGCTATTCAACGCGTTGGTGTTCCAATTTCAACTGCTATTATCGGTACATTACCTCTAATGTTAACTATAACAACGCATATCATTTCTCCTAATGAACAAAAATTACCAAACCATACTTTTATGATATCATTATTTCTAATGGGAATAGGCTTGTTATGTGTAAACATTTCTGAATTGCGATCTGAATTCTTTATACTTAATATATGGCAATACGCAAGCGGAATAATTTTAGCAATTATTTCTGTTTTATGTTGGGCATGGTACGCATTGAGGAATGCACATTGGTTAAAAACACATCCACACAATAAGCCTATGACTTGGGCTAATGCACAAGGAATAGTTACATTACCATTATCGTGTCTTGTTTATTTTTTTGTATGTATCTGCTGTTCGGATCTGATTCAAGATGAATTCGCATTACCCTTCGGGCCTAGACCAATTTTTTTTATTTTTTTAATGGTATTAATTGGATTCTGTTGTTCTTGGTTAGGCACATTTTTTTGGAATGAAGCTAGCCAAAGATTACCAACAACATTAATAGGACCATTAATTGTGGTAGAAACTGTAGCAGGTTTAATATATTCATGCATACATCGAAAGTTATGGCCATCTCCCTTAATTTTAATTGGCATGCTCTTATTAATTTCTGGAGTGACATGTATCATGCAAATTCGTAAGAATACGCACTAAAATAATTTTTAAAAAAATTATTGATCTTTAAGTAAATAATTAGAAAAATTTTTCTTAAAACAACGTGTGTCGTATTACTTTATAATAAATAAAACTCATGTATAAACCAAATCAACTATAATCAATAATAAATGATGACAATCCTCACGCATATAATCATTAATGCATTTTATTATTTATATAAGTTTAAATGTGTTGATCTGTTGATAACAGATTTTTATTTACCCATTAATATGATTACGTATTAATTAGTTTATGTGCAAATAAATTTATCGTATCATATTATTTCTTAATATTATCAAGATTAAATTATCACATCTATATTAATTGCTATTTTTATATTAAAAAATAACCATATACATATTTGTATCATTTTTTAGATTTTTAAAATTTTTCTCAAAATTAATAATTATAAATAATAAAATTAATAACGTACTATATAGCGTTTTCTAATTCATAAAATTTTAGAAATCATTTTTCTGTGTCCGTTTATTGACATAACCATACCAAATCCTGCCATTAATACTAGTAGAGATGAACCGCCATAACTTATTAATGGCAACGGAATACCTACTATTGGTAGTAGACCGCTAACCATACCAACATTTACGAAAATATACATAAACAACACTAACATAAAACTGCCAATAATTAATCGCCCAAACATATGCTGCGTGTTAACAGCAATAAAAAGTCCACGTAGTATAATCCCTAAATATAACAACAATAATATTAATACCCCAAAAAATCCTAGTTCTTCTCCTATTACTGAAAAAATAAAGTCAGTATGACGTTCTGGCAAAAATTCTAACTGTGATTGTGTCCCATGTAGCCATCCTTTTCCAGTGAACCCACCTGAACCGATAGCAATTTTTGATTGAATAATATGATACCCAGCGCCTTGTGGATCGATTTCTGGATGTAATAATATCTCTATTCTAGAGCGCTGGTAATCGTGCATACAAAAACACCAAAATATAGGAGCGAATAAAACCATAAGTAATAATGTAAATACAATTAATTTCCAACGAATTCCAGATAAAAATAGTGCAAAAAATCCAGAACTAACTGTTAAAATTGCTGTACCTAAATCTGGTTGTAACAACATAAATATGGTAGGAATCATAATTAACAATAGCACAATACCAACATTTTTTAAGGATGGCGGATGCTGCTCCTTATCAATATAACGCGCTACCATGAGCAAAACAGAAATCTTAACTATCTCTGATGGTTGAAATCTTATGACACCAAAATCTAACCAACGTTGAGCTCCTTTACTAATTTGACCAATCATATTGACTGATATTAATAATATAAGACATACAAAATATATGTACGGCGTCCAAAATTCATAAACTCTGGGTGGAACTTGTGCTAAAAAAAACATTAATAATAACCCTCCTATAATTTGAAACACTTTTAGTTGCATCATTTCAAAATTTTGACCACACGCGCTCCACATTATGAAGGTTCCGTATAATAACAAACAAATAATCAATAGAAATAATGTTAAATCAATATGATACTTATTCCATAATGAATTTTTTCGAATAATTTGACTCATGCATGCATTACGATAACTAGTTAGATTGACAAAATAAATGAAAAACAACTTAATTAAATGTTTATTTATTGCAATAAGACATAATCAAATATTTTTCTTGTAATTGATCCTATTGATACTCCAATCCTAGCGTTTTCTAAAATTACTACCACAGCTACCGTGGGATTTTCGTATGGAGCGAAAGCAGTCATCAATTTATGATCTCTAAGTGATTCAGAAATCTTACTTGGATCATAATTTTGGTTGCTTTTTAAATTAAATAATTGCGCTGTACCAGATTTCGCTGCTGCTTTATATGAAGCTCCAGAAAAACTCCTACTTACCGTGCCATTTGGACGATTGGCTGCTCCGAACATTCCATCTTTAGCGATTTTCCATACATTTGATTTTGGGTCACCTACCTGATCGTATTCCGTTTGATGGTATGGAACATAATTTTTTTCTAATAAAACACTATCAAGCAAATGCGGAACGCGCACGTTACCATCATTAATTAAAGTAATTAATGCTTTAGACATTTGTACAGGAGTAGCGGTCCAATACCCTTGTCCAATTCCTACCGGTATCGTATCTCCTTGATACCATGGTTGCTTAAAACGTTGTATTTTCCATGCTTTAGTCGGCATCACACCAGTTAACTCTTCGAATAGATCGATACCAGTATATCTACCATACCCAAATTTATTCATCCATTCTGATAAATTATCTATTCCCATTTTGTAGGCTATTTGATAAAAAAAAGTATCAGAAGATTCTTCAAGAGCTTTCGTAATATTCAGTTCACCATGCCCCCAACGTTTCCAATCACGAAAACGTTTTTCCGAACCAGGTAATTGCCACCAACCGGGATCAGAAAACAAAAAATTCTGATTAATCACTCCCAATGTTAAAGCAGATACAGAAATATAAGGTTTTACTGTAGATGCAGGAGGGTACATCCCTTGGGTGGCGCGATTAAGCAAAGGACAATTGTTATCTTGTAATAAAATGCTATATTCTGTATTGGAGATACCGTTAACAAACAAATTTGGATTATAACTAGGGTGTGAAATTAAAGCTTGAATTCCTCCGTTGCGAGGGTCAACAACTATTACAGAAGACCTATTTCCTATTAATAATTTTATAATGTATTGTTGTAAATGCAAATCTAATGTTAAAACAATATTTTTTCCCGGTATCGGAGATTTTTTATATAATTCTCTAATCACTTTTCCACGATTATTTATTTCTACAGCCCCATATCCTGGTGTCCCATGTAAAATATTTTCGTAATAGCGTTCAATACCTAATTTTCCTATATTAGGCGCTGCAACATACTTACCTAAAATACCCTGCTTATTCAATCGTTTTATATCTTCCCCATTAATTTTAGCAACATATCCGATAACATGAGTTACATCAGATCCATAAGGATAGTAACGACGCTGATAACTTTTGATTGTTACCCCGGAAAATCTAAACCTATTAACAGCAAATCGAGCTTGTTGTTCTTCCGTTAAATCAATTTTAATAGGCAACGAAACAAATTGAGCAGAACGTTTCCGAGTTTTTTCAAAACGTTCTATATCATGATCACTTAAATTTAGTAATAATTTCAACTCGTTAATCGTATGGTTTAAATTAGTTGCATGTTCTGGAATTACTTCTAATTGGTAAATCGTGCGATTTAATGCTAAAGCTATTCCATTGCGATCATAAATAATTCCTCTTTTAGGTGGAATAGGAATAATCTTAATACGATTTTCGTTAGAACGAGTAGTATACATATCAAAATGAACTATTTGTATCTGATATAGATGAATAAATAAAATGCCAATGACCAATAACACAAAAACAGATGCAATTGTTATACGACGCGCAAACAACAACGACTCAGCTGAATAATTATGAAAGATTTGATGACCATTGGACTTCATTTAATCAAAATTTACTTATATCTAATGTTAATTATCGATATAAATAATTATACACTTATTTAATAAATGCATCGCTATGTAATACATAATATACTAAATGGATATTTATAATTTATGTCAGTTCCAAAGCTTCTCTAATTCATATAATTTACGAATTTCTTTTTGCATTACATGTATAACTACATCGCCTAAGTCTACTAAAACCCATTCACCAATGCTCATACCTTCTGCGCCATAAGGCTGTAATCCTAAACTACGGGATTTACGCAATATATCTTGAGATATAGAAATTACATGACGGCGAGACATACCAGTACAAATAATCATCATATCTGTAATATTAATTTTATCAGATACATCAAAACACGCGATATCTTGTCCCTGTATATTACATATAATATTAACTATAAATTCTTTCAGAACATCAGATTGCACAATGTAATGCCTAAATATGTATTGTGTATGATTTTTCTACTGTTTTAATATACAGATAATGTATGGCATTTGATTAAATAATACAATAATTATCTTATCAATTTTTAATTTTTAAGATAAATGAAAGAATTATAACCCATTGTTAACTCTAACAAAAAAACAACATTATAAATCTATATTGACTGTAGAAACACAGTAAATAGCTGATTATTATTGTGTTTTATTGTTTTTATATAGTCCAAATAATAATGTTTTTTCATTAAATATTCAATTATCAACACGTATCATCGCACTAAATGTATACGAAATCATTATTCTATTCATAATAATTATAAGTTCTTCAGAATTTGCGCCTACTATCTAATAATGTATATAATGCACGTACATATAACTATTTTTTAATAAAAAAATTGAAAAATTATTTTAAACACATCAATATAACCAATCAAAATCCATTAATATCTTTACTGTGAATTATTTTGGTAACAAAAAGAACATGTATATATTCACATATAAGTATTTATTTTTAAATAAATAATAATCGTAAATTATCTAAATAAATGTGTTTATGAAAAAATTTTTTTATTATGAACATGGATAATGTATTTGGATTAAAATCACTATTTCAGACAATCCTCTTATCGTGACATAATATGAGCGATAATAGTTCAAAACTTGATCGTGACAAAACAATATAATCCTTTTTGTATATTAATTCTATTTGCGCTAATAATTCTATTGCTTGATGTAATTGGTATAAACTTAATCGATTAACCGCTCTAGATAACAACATACAATGATACTTTCTATATATTTTATATTGTTTTAACAAATTAAATAATGATTCTCCTTGTACCATATTGTATTTCATATTGGTTATCATTAGCATTTCAGATCTAATTTTACATAATAATAATTCTAAATCGACACCTATATATTCCAATTTTTTTAGAATACGATCAGCACGTTGTTTGTTGCCTGTTAAGATAGATTCTATCCAATGATAGATATTAAAATATGCTGAATCAGTTACTATTTTTTTTACACGAATAAAATTTAAATTTCCATCAGGATAGATGCAAGACAGATTCTGCAACGTTTGATTTAATAATGTTAAATTACCTTCGTAATAATAACATAATAATTGACAAGCTAAATTTTCTATAACAAGTTTCATATTTTTAGCTTGATTTTCTATCCACATTATCAAGCGTGTGTGTGTAGGAGTGCTACAATCAACGAACATACCTGTTTTAAAACATTGTAACCAAATATTATTCTTATTAATTTGATTTGATTCATGAATATATAAAATTAATACTAAATCATCATGAAGCAATGAGAATAATAAAGGCGCGTTTTTTTTTAAAATAGCAACAGAATAATCTTGAGGGAATTTCAGTAATAATATTTTTCGTTTTTCAAATAAACTTGATACTCTGAATAAATTAAATATATTCTCCCAATCAGAATGCACATCTAATGAAATTTGGACATATTCATTAAAATTTAGCATTCTAGCTGCATTAACAATATTCAGACAACTATTTTCTAAAAAATAAGAATCATTCCCTAATAGCACATAAACAGATCTTAACTCTTTTTTCAATTCTATAAACAATTGTTCTGGGTATATCCAAATCATAATATATTTTAATGGTGAAATAAAAAATCTATATTAAATATAAAAGAAATAATTTTACAATATATCCTAACTAAAAATCTTCGCATCGCAGAAATAATTGATATATTAGCTGTTGAGCCGCATCTCGATATATTTCTTTACGAATATCATTTTCTTGAGTGTCATTAAATAAAGTTTTTTCAGGGTTTCTTATAAGTGAACGGTGCGCGTAAACACTGATGGGATAATAATTTCTATTTGGAATGAATAAATTAGTTTGTATACTCAATGTCAATCGATATCCAGCTTCTTTTCCGTTCTGAAATACAGAAGTGGTTATATGTTTTTCCGAAGCATTGATGATATTTAAACGAGGAATCTGTACCTCTCGTGTACACATACTATCATGTAAATCATTTAAATCATCAAAAATATCAATACGACTTGCGTACAACTCAGTAATTATAGCCCGAGTTATTGGGCCAAATGGATCATAACTGCATAATATTATAGATCTTATATTATTTGTTCGTAATTTTTTTACGGTTATATCTGTATATAATCGATAACCACAACTTGTCAATATAATCACAGTCAAAATGTTTACAATCATTAAACAAATATTTTTTTTTATATAAGCAATGTCCAGCATATTACTACTTTACAATGATATTGATCACTCTATTTGGAACATAAATTATATTATTTATTTTTTTTCCAATAAGATATTTATTTACAACTCCCTCCGTTTCTAACAATTTATAAACTACATTTTTATCACTATTTAATGGCACAAAAATTTTATGTCGCATCTTTCCATTAATTTGCACTAGAACAAGCGTTCTTTCATTTTGTATCGCTTGTGCATCTACAATAGGCCATGTTACATGATCGATATCTTCAGATTCTCCTAAGGCCTTCCATAAAATAAAACTAATATGTGGAGTAAATGGATATAGCAGCCTCACTGTTACTAATAACGCCTCTTGTAATACTGCTTTATCTTGCATGCTTGTTTTAGAGGCATTGTATAATTTGTTTACTAATTTCATAATAGCCGATAAAGCAGTATTAAATGATTGCCTACGATCAATATCGTCCGTAACTTTTTCTATGGTTTTATGTACATTGTATCGAATAAATTTCTGCGCATGATTTAGTATTACAACACGCAATACATCTACAGGGCCATCTTGAATATGACGATATACTAAGTTCCAAACGCGTTTAAGAAAACGCTGTGCACCTTCTATGCCAGATTCTTTCCATTCCAATGTTGCTTCAATTGGAGCAGCAAACATTATAAAAAACCGCACTGCATCTGCGCCATATTTTTCAATAATTATATTTGGATCAATACCATTATTTTTTGATTTTGACATTTTACACATTCCAGCATAAACTAAATCACGTCCGTTTTTGTCAATAGCTTTGATAATGCGTCCTATTCTATCACGTTTTATTGCAACATTAGTTGGATCTACCCATATATGTTGGCCATTAGGAGACGCATAATAAAAAGAGTCTGCTAATACCATGCCTTGACATAATAAACGTATTGCAGGTTCATCGGAATACACTAATCCTTCATCACGCATTAATTTATGATAAAATCGAAAATATAATAAGTGCATAATAGCATGTTCGACTCCACCTATATATTGATCAATTGGCAACCAATAATTAGCAGCATGCGTATTTAACATGGCTTCATTATAATGAGGACAAGTATAACGAGCATAATACCAAGACGATTCCATAAAAGTATCAAAAGTATCAGTATCCCGAATGGCTATTTGTCCTTTATAAGTAGTTTGAATCCAGTTAGAATACATTTTTAAAGAATTATTGACATATTCATCATCGTTATTTCTTCGTATAGTTGATTTACTTTTTGGAAGAACTACTGGCAATTGATCCAACAGTACTGGCTTAACAACGCCATTGGGTAATGTTACCATAGGGATAGGAACCCCCCAATAACGTTGACGAGAAATACCCCAGTCTTTTAGGCGATAATTCACTTTATGTTGGGCTACACCACGCGCGATTAACGATTTGATAATCGTATTAGACGCGGTACAAGAACTTAATCCATCGAATTCACCAGAATTAAATAATATCCCATCACAAGTTATTGCTTGCATCGCAATACTTGGCTCAATTGCATCCATATTTTTGATAACAGGTTTTATTGGCAGATTATATTTACGAGCAAATTCCCAATCTTGTTGATTATGAGCTGGGACCGATATAGCTGCTCCTATCCCATTACGCTCCATAGGTATTACAAAATTGGTGACCCAAATTGGTAATTTATTATTAGTAATCGGATGTATCGCATAGATATGAGTAGGCATTCCTTTTTTTTCAAAATAAAAAATATTTTTTTTGTTTAATTTAGTATAAGCATCGTCATTTTTTTGGATAAAATGAGCTAAATTTAAGTCAATTTTTGCCATCTGCAACGCTATTGGATGATCTATAGATATGACTAAATAAGTAATTCCCATGAAAATATCTAATCGAGTCATATATATTGTCAACGTATCACTAGAATTTTCAATTTTAAAAGTAACATTTACGCCTTCTGAACGCCCAATCCAATTTCGTTGCATAACCTTTACTTGTTCAGGCCAATGTGCTAATTGATCTAATCCATGTAATAATTGATCCGCATAATTAGTAATTCTTATAAACCATTGCGGAATCCTTTTATATTTTACACGAGTATGACAACGCCAGCAGGAATTATTAATAACTTGCTCATTAGCTAAAACCGTTTTATGATATGGGCACCAGTTTACTGATGCAATTTTTTTGTATACCAAACCTTTTTTATATAATACAGTAAAAAACCACTGTTCCCATCGATAATATTCTGGGTGACAAGTTATAAGCTCCCTATCCCAATCATAGGCAAAACCTAGTGATTGTAATTGACTTTTCATATAACTAATATTAGAGTTCGTCCAGGTTGATGGGTCTATGTTATTTGTAATTGCAGCATGCTCTGCAGGTAGTCCAAAAGCATCCCATCCTATGGGTTGTAATACATTTTTTCCAAGCATGCGTTGATATCGAGAGATTACATCTCCAATTGTGTAATTGCGTACATGCCCCATATGTAAATTTCCAGATGGATAGGGAATCATAGATAAACAATAATATTTTTCTTTATTACTGTCTTCTATAACTGAAAAAGTCTTATTTTTATACCAATGTTTTTGAACAGTACTTTCAATATCGCTTGGAGAATATGATTTACGCATAATAAATATCACAATAAATTAAAAAATGTTAGTTAATTAATAATTGTAGCTAATTATAAGTATTAATATTTTTTAAATAAATATTTTTTTATTGAATAAAAATAGCAAGCATACAACGATACATACATAATTAAAAATATTTAATCAATTTTGTTATATTTCATAAGAAACGTTTATTTTAATATTTAATAAAAAGTTTGCATATTTCTCTTTGAGATCTTTGTGTAATTATATACTGAGTATTTTGAAGATTTGATAAAAATTTTTTAAAATTATACGCAATTTTTGAATTTAAAAATTAAAAAAATATATACAATAATGCCTAAAAATAACCAGGATCCAAATTTTGCATATGGTGTTAAACCTGTGGTTGGAATAACCTTATCACTAAGCACCGCAGAAATGAACTGAGGCAGTTGTGCTTGCAGAGAACCATCCGCATTAACAATCGCAGTAATTCCGTTATTTGTACTACATAATAAAGGCCTTCCTAATTCTAGAGCACGCATACGAGCCATTTGGAAACACTGCCATGGTCCAATAGAGTGACCGAACCACGCATTATTTGCAACAGTTAATAAAAAATCAGTATCAGATTTAAAATTATCGCGTATTTGTTTACCAAGAATTATTTCATAACAAATAGCAGTAGTCATTTTTACGGACGATACACTCAATTGTGGTTGAAAATAACAACCTTCCTGCATAAAAGGTACAGGTACATTAAAAAAATTCAATAGTGGTTTAAAAAATCTCTGAAATGGAAACCTTTCAGACCATAACACTAAATGATGTTTATCATATCGATTACGATTCGGATATTTATAAGATTCAGATTCTCCTAGCACTATAACACTATTATAGTAATGATGAAAGTTTTTAGCATAACGTATCCCAATAATCCCTGTAATTAAATTTGTTTGAGATTGTCTACATTTATGATCTAATAATGTTAAAATTGTATTATGCTCAATTTCATTTCCTGGAATAGCTGATTCCGGCCAAATAACTATTTTTGTTTTTCCAAGTAAAGGTAAGGTATGGTTTATGTATGTCTGCAGTATTTTTTCTACATAATTAGAATTCCATTTTATCTGTTGATCAATATTACCTTGCACCAAAGAAACATGAATAGCGCGTTGGGGCTGCAAATGATACCATTGTATTCGCGTTAAGGGCGATAACAATAATAATATTCCTAAAGATATGGCAATTGACGACAATTGCGCTCTTTTGATGGAAACAGCTAATAATCCGCTGATTAAAATAAGAGTAAATGTAATGCCTTCTACACCAAAAATAGGGGCGATACCTTTGAGGGGACCATCAATTTGACTATATCCAAATTGTAGCCATGGAAATCCAGTGAGCATATACCCCCTGATATATTCAACAATTGACCATATCACTGGAGCAGCGCTGACTGCACACCATATAGTTGTATATGATTGCATCAGCGACAATAAAACAGAAAATAATATAGGAAACAGTATCAGATATAACACCAAAAGAATAATTAATGAAATATTGATAAAATCACACATATTACTAAATTGGTCTATACTTATATAGATCCATTGTAATCCACTACCAAAAAATCCAATACCCCAAAAAAATGTATGCCATGCGGCTTTTTTCCATGTAGAATCTAAAATTATTTTTAACAAAACAGTTAAGGAAATAATACTAGCTGGCCAAAAATTATATGGAGAAAACCCTAAAATACCGAATGCCCCAAATAATAACACTGTAAAAAACCCAAAATATTTTTTATATTTATAATATGTAGTAACAACAAAAATCATGTCTACAAATTATTTTCTTGAGGTGTGTATAATGAGTTTTTAGGAATTTGTACAAGTAATTGCACAATACGATGACTGTCTATAAGTGTAACTTTAAATTTGTAGCCTAAAATATCAATAGATTCTCCATTTGTAGGTAAATGCCCGACAGATTGCATAATAAAACCCCCAATAGTATCTATTTCTTCATTATGAAAACAGGTGTTAAACATTTTATTAAAATCTGCAACAGGGGTTAATGCGTTAATAACAAAAGTATGTTGGTTTATTTGGCAAATATTAAAACTATCTTTATTATCGTATTCATCTTCAATCTCACCAACAATTAATTCTAATATGTCTTCGATAGTAATTAGCCCAGACATTCCTCCAAATTCATCTATTACAATTGCCATATGACAACGTTGTATACGAAATTCTTGTAACATTCTATCTACGCCTTTATGTTCTGGCACTACCATTGCTGGACGTAAAATTTTATCAATACTACATGGTTGTGATTTTTTTAATATGAACGGTAATAAATCTTTAGCAATCAAAACACCCTGAATTTTATCTTGATTGCCATATAATACTGGGAATCTAGAATGAGCAGATTCTATAATAATGTTAAGTTGTTCATCCCAAGACTGGGTATTTTTCAAAAAAATAATTTGTGCCCTAGGCACCATAACGTCTCTAACTTTTTGTTCAACAATATCCATAACCCCTTCTAGCATATCTCGAGTATCTGAATTTATCAAAGAATTTTGTTCAAAATCACGTATTAAATTTAATAAATCATCGCGATTTTTAGGACTGCTATGAAAGAGGTGATGTAATATGAAAGTGAAAAAACTTTTTTTACGAATAGAATTAACGTTCTCCTCTGAATTATTATTATTCATAATATTCTTTACTATATCTTATAAAAATTTTATTATCTATGCGTAACATGACAACACGTTCGATATCCACATTGCTGAAGTATATTTCTTTCTACTCGTTGCATTAACATAGCTTCTTCGTCCTTAATATGATTATATCCTAATAAATGTAGTGACCCATGAATTATCATATGCGCCCAATGTGATCTATCGGGTACATTTTTTTTTTTAGATTCGTATTCTATGACCTGGCGACAAAGTACTACATCACCAAGTAATGGAGATTTCATTCCCAATGGCGGTGTAAAAGGAAATGATAAAACATTAGTGGGGCAATCTTTTTTTAAATAATACCAATTTAAATAATGCATCTCTTTTATATCTACTATACGTACAGTTAATTCTATTTTTTTTTTATATACAGCAAATATAGCAGATGCCCACGACTGAAACATTTTCCTATTAGGTAATCCATGTAAATTTTTACATGCTAATTGTAAATCGATAATCACTTGATTATTTGTCATCCATTAATCCTTGGTTATGATTAATAATTATTCAAATCGCTACTATTTATTTTATTTACAATCTAATTTGCAATCATTCTCATGTGTATTTTGAGATGTATATTTAATCCTTTTTCTTATCCCATGCTTCGTAAGCATCTATTATGCGACTTACTATAGCATGACGTACTGAATCTTCTTTAGTAAAAAAATTAAAACTAATATCTTGAATTACGGGTAAAACTTCAATAGCATGTGTTAAACCAGATGATTGATTAGATGGTAAATCAATTTGAGTGATATCTCCAGTAATAATTACTGTAGAACGAAATCCAATGCGGGTTAAAAACATCTTCATTTGAGTAATAGTCGTATTTTGACTTTCATCAAGAATAATGACAGAATCGTTTAATGTACGTCCGCGCATATAAGCTAATGGAGCTACTTCTATTATATTCTTTTGTATCAATTGATCTACTTTTTCGCGCCCAAGTATATTAAATAAAGCATCATATAATGGACGCACATAAGGATCAGATTTCTGATTAAGATCACCCGGTAAAAAACCTAATTTTTCTCCTGCTTCAATAGCAGGACGAGTTAAAACAATATGCTGATTTTTTTTACTCTCTAATAGACCTACCGCAGCAGCTATAGCTAGATACGTTTTCCCAGTCCCAGCCGGTCCTATTCCGAAAGTGATATCATGATTAAAAATATTATAAATATATTTTGATTGGTTTTTTGTACGAGGCTTTATTGTCCCATGTTTTGTTTCAATTTGTATCAGGGTATTACGAATTGCTTTTGTACATTTATATTGGGTTTGTAGTATCTGGATTTGTTTAATAGTCAAATATACTTGCTCTGGATCAATGTCATGAATCACACCGCATTCGGTCTCTGTGTCCGAATATAGAGATACCAAAGCATTAGTAGCAGCATTAACTGATACTGATGTTCCTATTAATCTAAAAAAATTATCGCGCCTATTGATGGTAATATTCAATTGAGATTCTAATTGCTTCAAATTATCATCAAAAGGTCCGCATAAACTGATCAATCGTTTATTATTTGCTGGTTGTAATCTAATTTCTTTAGTTTCTAAATTCAAACATCACTCCTAAATTAATCAGAATAAAAATAATTTATAAAAACACTTACATTAAATCAAATATATTACATACAAAATGTAACATTATTTTAAAACAAACAAATTCATCATCATAAGTGATGAAAAAATTTCAACATATTTCACGCTTTTAAATACATGCTTTAAATTTTAAAAATAAATAATGATCAGTATATTAATATTTTAAAAAATATAAACAACGATGAACTTAATTATTAATTTACATTAATACATTAGTAATGTATTAAATATTACAACAATTGCAATCGTATGTCAAGGACATACGATTGCAATTAAATCTTTAAATTTTTAAATATTTGTTTAATTTGCAACTCCTATATGTTATATGCCGATTACTTAAATAAATTAATATTGCTTGCATAAAATCTTAACATCATTAAAAATATACTTATATACAGATTAACTTTTATATAGATCATAAAATATCATGAATAAATTATTCTGTGATGTATTAATATTTGGTGCTGGTATCATAGGTGCATCTTTAGCATTACGTCTTGCTAAATCTGGTATTAAAGTAATCATAGTAGATCATACACCTCCTGTTCCAATGAAAAAAAAAACCGCATATTCGAGTTGCTGCTATTAATTATGCTTCAATAGAATTCTTGAAACAAATTAATATATGGGAAAAAATTCCTTCCGATTTTTGTACACCATATCACCGCCTAGAAGTATGGGAATGCCCATCATCAAAAGTAATTTTTCATGCCATTTCTGCAGGGGTATCCACAATGGGGTGCATTATTGAAAATGATCGTTTAAAATCAGCGCTTTGGGAAGATTTCTTAAACTTTAAAACAATAACATTATATTGCCCATCTATATTATTATCCACACATTATGACGGTTTTTGTTGGCGATGTATTCTTGATAATGGTGTAGTAATTATTAGTCGTTTATTAATAGGAGCTGATGGAACTTATTCTCAAATTCGAAAAATATTGGGAATCGGGGTAATTGGTTGGAAATATCATCAATTTTGTATGCTACTCACCATTAAAACAGACAAATGCAAAAGTGGAACAATTTGGCAAATATTTACTCCTTGTGGTCCTATAGGATTTTTACCTCTATATAATCATTGGGGATCCTTAATGTGGTATAACACTCCCGATCGTATTCAGGAGTTACAGCGATTACCTGTAGCAATGTTGGAAAAAGAAATAGAGAATAATTTTCAAAAACAACTAGGTAACGTTAAGTTACACAATATGACTGCAGTGCCACTGATTCGTCAGTGTGCACGCAACTACACAACTCCAGGAGGCGCATTAGTTGGAGATGCTGCGCACTCTTTACATCCTTTATCAGGACAAGGGATAAATTTAGGGCTTCGTGATGTCATCAGTTTATCACAATTATTAATTAATTCACGTGTTTTTGACGAGTATTCGAGTATTTTAGAAGTGCTGACATCCTATCAAAAAAGCCGTAAATATGATTCGTTCCTCATGCAATCATGTATAGATTGGTTATACGTTGTTTTTCATAATAATTACCTGCCACTAAAAATAGCTAGGAACATTGCATTTATGACAGTTGAACGCTCCTTGTATCTAAAAAAACAAATACTAAAATATGCTTTAGGTATATAAGAATATATTACAGTATTGAGATATTGTACTAGTATAGTAAGATATTAATTCATCTTAAATTTAACTACAAAATAAACGCCTACACCTATATTTCTATATGCATTAGATACGCAAAAAAAATGCTTCCTACTTAAATATATTTTGATTATTCATCCTTTAATAATCATTAATGAAAATGATTTAGACTCTAAACTCGCAACATTTTATATTCGTTGTTTAAATATAATGACGTGAAAAACCACTGGGGCACCAGGATTCGAACCTGGGAATGGCGGGATCAAAACCCGCTGCCTTACCGTTTGGCTATGCCCCATTCATAGTTAATATACTTACTCATGTATATTTCTATATTTATTTATATATTTCTTTTTTATACCCATTTAAATAAACAACATACGGGAGGCGAGACTTGAACTCGCATACTTCTCAGTATCAGATCCTAATTCTGACGCGTCTACCTATTTCGCCACTCCCGCTTTGTGCCTATCCGATTGCATAAATAGCTACGACGGGACTTGAACCTGTGACCTCAGCATTATGAGTGCTGCGCTCTAACCCACTGAGCTACGTAGCCAATATTTTTCGTTGTCTTATATCATGATCCAATTACTAACCAAAACACATAAATTCATGTTATATTATGCAACAATTATAAAATACCCGTCAACTTTCTTTTATGTATATAAAATGGGTATATTTTTTAATTTTTATATAAACTCATAATCTTATTTCAAAAAAAATTATAAAATTATATGCTTTACTTTATGAGCACACTCATATAAAAATAACTATAATTTGATTGATTGAAGAAAAAAATAGAATGCGTCTGCATAGACAGATTTATTATGAAAGCTATTTCACATAATAGTTCAGTGTTATTCACATATGAGTAAAGTAACGCATGATTTATAGGTAATAAAAATTTTAAATTATCAGTTTAATATAAAAAATCATTAATGAAATAAAATATTCTGTCATGAATGAACATTGATTTAAGCATAACGTCTATATGTAGTCGAATTTATGACAATGATGTATTCACTATTTTTCCATTAACTATGGTTTTTTTTATTTGATAGTCTGTATTAAAAACGGTTAAATTAGCAATCTTATTTGTTTCTAAGCTACCTAAACAATGGTCCATCCCGATAGCTTTGGCTGGATATAAAGTAGCCATACGCACAGCTTCATCTAATGGTATTCCAGCATATCTAACACTGTTTTTTATTGCTTGAATCATCGTTAAAGTCGATCCACTAAGTATACCTTTATCATCCACACATATGTTATTATGATGATATATAGTTTTGTTAGAAAAAAGAAAACGGGATCTAATCTTATTAGATCCCGCAGGACTAGTGGCATCAGTCACTAAAATTAAACGATCTCCTTTAATTTTTTTAGCATATCTAATATTAGCCCAATGAACATGCAACCCGTCTGCTATAACACTGCAATATATTTCTGGTACATCGAAAATAGCTCCTATAACACCAGGTTCACGAGCAATTAACGGAGGCATCGCATTAAATAAATGGGTTCCAAAACTAACACCATATGAAAAACTCAATCGTGTTTGTTCATAAGTAGCGTTAGAATGCCCAATTGCAACACAAATACCTGATTTTTTTAATTTTTGAATAAATGTCATATCCAATTGTTCAGGGGCAAGAGTTATCTTTCTGATAACATCACTATTCTCACACAGATAACTTATCATCTCTTTTGTCGGCAAACGAATCAATATCGGGTTATGTATACCTCTTTTTATAGAATTTAAGAATGGCCCTTCCAAGTGTAATCCTAAGGCTTGATTTTTATTTTTAGATAAAAAAACACGCATGACATCAATAGCTCGTTGCATCAAAACATTATTGCTAGTAATCAATGTTGGAAGAAAACTAGTACACCCTGAAAATTGGTTAGTTATCTGCATTTTCTGCAGTGTACATATTGATATTGCATTCATATGATCGTTAAATTGTACACCGCCGCACCCATTAATTTGTAAATCTATAAATCCAGGTGTCAATAAAAATCCTGATAAATCATGTACATCTATGTTTTTAGGTAACTCGCTATTCAAGCAAATAGCTTTAATCATATTCTTAGAAACGATAAGCGCATGATTCTCAAGAATTTCCTTACCGGTATATATTGTGCTATTAATTAAAGCATACATATTTTAGATACTACATTATGATTGTCCGGTTATTTATTTCTAATTCTTGAAAATACTTGACCGTTTTTATTTTTAATTCCATAGTTGATAATTCATCGCATACTAATACTGATTTAGGATGTAATTGTAAACAACTAATAGTCCACATATGATTAACATTGCCTTCAATTGCTGCTTGTACTGCTACTGCTTTATCTACTCCAGTTGCTATTATTATTATTTCTCGTGACTCCATTAATGTAGCAATTCCAATAGTTAACGCAAATTTAGGGACAGAATCAATATTATTATTAAAAAACTTAGCATTTGATACGCGAGTTTCTTTACTTAAGTTTTTAAGTCTGGTGCGGGACGTTAAGGAAGAACCAGGTTCATTGAAAGCAAGATGTCCATCACTACCAACCCCTCCTATCAACAAATGAATACCCCCATATAATCTTATTTTTTCTTCATATCGTTTACATTCATCTTTGATATTGTTGGTATTTCCATTTAAAACGTAAACATTTTCTTTAGGAATATCAACATGATCAATAAAATTTGTATGTATGAAAGTATAATAACTTTTTGAATCTGTACAAGATAAACCAAGATATTCGTCCAGAGTAAATATTACTACGTATTTAAAACTTACTTGATTAGACCGATGCAGTGCTATTATATTTTTATAAGTCTTTATTGGAGTTCTACCTGCAGGCAAACCTAATACAAACGGATTGTCGATGGTAGGATGAAAAGAATTAATACGGCAAACAACATAATGAGCAACCCATTGAGCAACGTGATCAGAGGTATCCAAAAATATAACTCTCATATAAAGATCCTTGTTTAATTGAGTTGATAATAAATCATCCTATATTATTCAAAACTAAATAAAATGCTTACGCATACATATATATGCGGTTAATTGTGGGCGTGACACGATCTCTTTTTTAAAATTAAAGATAATAATTTTATTAGCCCTATACTGTAATGATAACAAATCATAGGAATATAGAATAGATATTACTGCATTAAGTAATTAATTCCTTGCATGTACCATCAGTCATCGAATAATCATGTAAATTAACGTATGATTATTTTCACAATTATTTTAATGCTTAAGTATATGCATTTATCTCCATTATGCAAACATCCTTATATTTATTTAAAAATTACATATTCCTGATTATTACAACCGTCTTCAAATAAAGATCTATGATTAATTTATTTCATAAAACGTTATTTTGCTCGCAATAAAACTAACACGAGTATATTTTATATAGAAATAGTAAAATTAACAACAAAGCAGTAACATTTATATTATTCTCAATCTGAGTAGATAATGAACATCTACTGAATCACCTGATTGTTAATCTAAAATAAAATAATTGCAAAGACTATAATGTTTATATAAAAATACATAGATACAATCTATATTGGTTTTCATATGTAAAATATGACATCTTAATTATAAAAATAAAATTTATTATTACTTGATTTGTATTGCAGTGATTCTGAGGAATATATCCACATTTTAAATGACAATTACAACACTGTTAAATATTTTCAAATTTTAATTAATGCACTTATCAACACATTATGTAAGCGCATGTTATAATTGTTATATGAATGATATTCATTAAAAATTTTTTATATTTTTATGTAAGAATCTTAATTCAATATTATCATCTAAATAACAAAAATATATTATCTACGGATTAGTCACGATGATGTATATTAAAGAAGGATAAAAAATGAAAATTATTATGAATCATCGACCTAATTTTATTAACCATATTATTGATAAAGATTTGAAATCAAAAAAATATACTGATGTGCGCACACGATTTCCTCCGGAACCTAATGGATATTTACATATCGGACATGCTAAAGCTATTTGCCTCAATTTTGGTGTTGCTCAATATTATCATGGTCAGTGCAATTTACGAATTGATGATACCAATCCAGAAAAAGAACACAAAGAATATGTTGAAGGTATAAAACATGACATTCAATGGCTTGGATTTATGTGGCATGGAGATGTACATTATTCATCGGATTATAGCGAAGAATTGTATGACTATGCTATTAAATTAATTAAAAAAGGATTAGCATATGTAGATGAATTATCCATAGATGAAATTAAAAAATACCGGGGAACATTGACACGTTCTGGTAAAAATAGCCCATACCGATCTCGTAGTATTAAAGAAAATTTGATTTATTTTTCTAAAATGCGAAATGGGGGTTTTATAGAAGGTGAGGCTTGTTTACGCGCTAAAATTAATATGGCCTCCTCTTCTATGGTGATGCGAGATCCGGTATTATATCGTATTAAATACACTCCGCATCATCGCATTGGAAAAAATTGGTGTATTTACCCAACATACGACTTTAGTCATTGTATTTCAGATGCAATAGAAGGTATTACTCATTCTTTGTGTACTTTAGAATTCCAAGAGAACCGTATTTTATATAATTGGATATTAAATAATATTGATATAAATACACATCCTACTCAATATGAATTTTCTCGACTTAACTTAAAATATATAATCACATCTAAACGTAAACTCAGCATATTAGTTACAAAAAACATAGTTGATGGATGGGATGATCCTCGAATGCCTACTATTTCTGGATTACGACGCAGAGGATATACAGCCAGATCAATTCGTGAATTTTGTCATCGTATCGGCATCAGTAAACAAGAAAGTCAAATAGAATTATCACTGTTAGAATCATGTATTCGTTCAGATTTAAACAAACATGCTCCACGACTTATGGCGGTAATCAATCCAATGAAAATTGTTATTAATAATTTACCTGTAGGATATGAAGAAAGAATAGAAATGCCAAATCATCCTAATAACGCTGATATGGGGGTTCGTCATGTCATTTTTAGTCAAGAAATTTTTATCGATCGTTTTGATTTTTGCGAAATATTAAATAATAATAAATGTTATAAATTAACATTGGGGCAGGAGATACGATTAAGATACGCTTATGTTATAAAAGCAGAGGGTATCAAAAAAGACAAAAATGGGAATATCATTTGTATTTACTGCAGTTACGATCCATGTACTTTACATAAAAACCCAATGGATGGCAGAAAAATTACTGGAGTAATCCATTGGGTATCGGCAACAAGAAATATATCAGCTGAGTTTCGTCTATATGATAAATTATTTACTCACCCCAATCCTGCTGTTACAAGAAACTTGCTTGCCAATATCAATCCTAATTCTTTAATAATTTCTCAAGGAGTTGTCGAAGAAAACATAATTCACTCCTATAGTTCTGGTCCTTATCAAATTGAACGATCAGGATATTTCATTCTAGATCGCCATTATTCTAAAAAATCTTATCTAGTATTTAATAGAACTGTAACCTTAAAAGAATCTAAAAATTACTGAATAAATACACTCAAATTGTTTATAATTATACCTGGAGATCTTTCTATTGATTAACAATAAACTTAGACCACAACCATAATAATAGCGCGCCTATAAAACCAATCACACCCCTTATATTATGATATTCAGAGGTAATTTATAATAATCCTAATCGTATTATGCACAATATTAATATAATTATTTTTATTTGTTGTTAATATTCATTTCATTCCGAATTTGATTCACCCAATGTTGTACACGAATCTCGGTCATTTCAGGTTGGCGATCTTCATCGATAGCTAATCCCACAAACTTATCTGCATTAATTAAACTTTTTGAGGCGTCGAAATGATAACCAGACGCGGGCCATGATCCTGTAACAACAGCCCCGTTTTTCAAAATAATATCGTACAAAATGCTCATTGCATCACAAAAATATTCTGAATAATCTTCTTGATCTCCACATCCAAAAATTGCTACTTTTTTTCCAGAAAAATCAATATTTCTTAGCACAGGTAAAAAAGTATCCCAATCACATTGAGGTTCTCCATAATACCAAGTAGGAATTCCAAATAATAAATTATCATAACTTTCTATATCTTCTTTAGAGCTCATAGCTATATCAAAAATATCTGCGATATCCCTGCCTAACTGTGCTTGAATCATTTTAGCAAGTTTTTCAGTATTACCTGTATCACTACTAAAAAAAATACCTACTAACGCTGATTTCATAGTATTCTAACCCTATATTTATAATATAAATTGTATTTTTATTATCAATAAAAACGCATCTAATTTCGCAATATCACATCCAAAGTATCAACGTAATTACAATGTTCATAGTACCTGTATTATTATGGCTAATCAATTGTAATTAATCATTAATATTATTTGTTCGTAATTATATAAATTTGAAAAAATACCAAATAAGATATATATTGAAAAATTAATAGATAATAAATTCATGAATTTTACTTAATACATGCTCAGAATTATCCCAATGAACCCAATGCCCTGCATTAGGTATCATGCAGATGTGCGCCTGAGGAAATTGATGGTAAATATCGTGCAAGTAACGATCATCAATATACGAAGATGATGCGCCCCTAATAAACAATGCTGGACCCCACCAAGTTTGGTATGTATTCCAATCAATAATATGAATATAATTATTTCTAATAGACGAAAAATTAAAAACCCAAGATCCTTGACGGAAAGATTTTAATAAAAACAATATTAATGTTTGGTCGACACAACATTGCTGCATAATATGCGCAGCTTCGTTTCTATTTTTCACTCCAGATATATTAACACGTTCAATTGCATGAAAAATATTATCGTGATTATGTGCATTGTATTTTATTGGAGCTATATCAATAACCACGATTTTGCTTATACGCTGAGGGGCCAGCATACATAGTTTCATAGCAACTTTACCACCCATTGAGTGACCAATAATTATGCATTTGTTTATTAACAAACGATCTAGCAAATCTAAGATATCTTGTGCCATTACTGAATAATTCATAGATCGTTCATGAGGGGAACGACCATGATTACGTAAATCAACTTGCACGACACAGCAATATTGAGCTATGCTTTTTACAATAATACCAAGATTACTAAGATCACCGAAAAGTCCATGGAGTATTATGACTGGCGTTCTTTGGCATACGGTTTTAAGTATTCGTAATCGATAATTAAGTTGCATATGGTATAATTATTTATCAATAATAATATTGAGATATTGTTTATCACGATCTAAATAATGTTTAAATATTTAGTAGTTATACATAAGAATGCTTACTTAATCAACATAGCCTGTTATTTCTGAATAACCTTTAAGCGCTGCTGATCCGTATCCATGAAATCAGCAGCGCTTAAAGGTTAAATCTAATGCAATCATCAAAACATATTTTAATATTTCTTTATATATTAAAGACCACAAATTATAGTACCCCGATAGACTCTATGAGAGAGATCACAATATTTTTTAAAAATTTCATAAAATAATTAATTTAGGAGATTTCCTCATGAAAAATCATATCTACTCTGGACAACTAGCGTCACATAATGAAGTTATTAATACATCTCGATTAATAACACAATATTATACTTTATCTCCCGATCCGAGTAATGGCGCTCATAATGTTGTATTTGGTACTTCAGGTCATCGTGGTAGTTCTCAGAGATACAGTTTTAATGAAGCACACGTATTAGCAATTAGTCAATCGATTGTACAAGTACGCGCACAACAAGGTATAACTGGGCCATGTTACATTGGAAAAGATACGCATGCTCTTTCTGAACCAGCGTTTATGTCTGTACTTGAAGTATTAGCGGCTAATTTTGTTGATGTGATTGTTCAAAAAAATAATGGTTATACTCCAACCCCTGTTATTTCCCATGCTATCATTCAATATAATAAAAATCATCATAATAATCATTCAAAAAAAGCTGATGGTATCATCATTACATCTTCTCATAATCCACCTGAAGATGGCGGTATAAAATATAATTCAATATACGGGGGGCCTGCTCCTACTAATATAACTCACACAATTGAAGAGATCGCTAATAAATTTTTAGTGAATAATTTACAACACGTACACCGTATGACGTTAAAAAACGCTTGGAAAAGCGGTTATATACACACACAAGATTTCATTCAAAATTATGTAAAAAAATTATCTACAATAATTGATATACAAGCCATAAAAACATCCGGTTTGAAACTGGGAGTACATCCTCTAAGTGGATCAAGTATAGATTATTGGCAAAACATTGCCCAATTTTATCAATTAGATTTAAATTTAATCAATGAAAAAATTGATAAAACTTTTAGTTTTATACATCTTGATTATGACGGCTCTATTCGATTAGATTGCTCTTCTGAATTTGCAATGGCTGGAGTATTAAAATCACATGCTAATTTTGATTTGCTTTTAGTTAATGACCCAGACTGTGATAGGCATGGAATTATTACTCCTCTTGGTTTAATAAAACCTAATCATTACCTTATTATTGCAGCACATTACCTTTTTAATAATCGCCCATTGTGGCGTAATCGTTCACTATTCATAGGAAAAACTTATGTATCTAGTACTATGATGAATCACGTAGCATACGATCTTTCTCGTCAATTGATAGAAGTACCAGTAGGTTTTAAATGGTTTGTACGAGGATTATTTAATAGTTTATTTGGTTTTGCAGGTGAGGAAAGCGCAGGAGCATCTTTCTTAGATTTTTATTGTTCTCCATGGTCCACTGATAAAGATGGATTAATTATGTGTCTATTAGCGGCTGAAATAATTGCTATTAGTGACAAATCTTTACAAAAGTATTATGATCAATTAGTTCAAAATTTTGGTATATCCAATTATAATCGTATTCAATTACCTGTTAATTACACACAAAAATCCATCATCTCCAACGCTTTATTCAATCAAATTAATATGACAGAATTAGCAGGTGATCCTATTACTAGAATCATAAATATGGGTTCATTAAAAAACCAAATATCCATGGATGGTGTAAAAATTATCACCCACAATGGTTGGGTGGCATGTCGATTATCAGGCACTGAACCAATATACAAAATTTATTGCGAAAGCTTTTTAAGTGTTTCTCATAGAAAAAAGATTGAAAAAGAAATAATAAGTATCATCGACAATATCATCAATCAATCTTAATATACAAGATACAAATTAAATACAGCAATTACGCGATAACTACAGTTTATTAGTCTTTATTGTTAATAATAACGATACCTTAATCAACAATAATACGAAATAGATATAAATAAAAAAATTATATCTTACATTATATATAGAACATATGTAATGTGCATTATTGTTATGAACACTTAGGATTCTAAGATAAAATGTATGTTCATTATTTTTGTACAAAAATAATGAACATACATTCATCATCAACGTCATTGATTACTATATTATTAAATAATATTAATATTAAGCGTATTTTCATAAAAATAAACACATTTTTTATGTTTAAAATTCCTTATTATAAAATAAATCACTGTAAATATAGGTGTTCAACATCATATTTTTTGAAGCTATTCTTAGATAAAGCTATACATTTTAAATCAATGCTGTATTCAATAAAATATAGATCATCTGAAGAATATATTCTAATATGATAGTTATTTTAATGGTTTTATATTGAAAATATGATTTAGCTATTAATTTCGATATATTTGATGCGCTAAAGCACATAAATACATAATTTAAGTATGTGACTATTCAACTTCTCCTCATATATGATAATGTAGTCATTACTATCTTGAGATAGCAATTATCTATATATTGTATCAACAGTATTTTGCATATATAAATAGATTTGGTGATCTTGTGTTGAAATGATCACATATGTGATCCAAATCATTATTTGAAGAATCAATTATATATGTTAAAATTACACAATAAACTACTTTAAATTACATTAAACCATATTTTAGATATAGAATATAGATCCGTTGCGAATGTTAAAATTAAGTGTATAAATAAATGCATGCATAAAAACCAAAGACTATACATACTAAGCTCAGTATAAAAAACAACTTATTTTATATTTTAATATTTTTATTTTGAAACACTGCAAATTGTTTAAAAGTAAAAACATCAATACTGTTAACGCAATGAAATACAGTATTCTTATTATTCAAACGCTATGCCACTTTCGATCGAATATGACTATCGACGATATCTTCAAGTATAATGATATCTAATGTAATTAATAAATATTTTAGTATATTAATTTGTTCAGCATTAGAGTGGCAAAAAGATTTTATGCGCTAAAACTCAATACTTTAGTAAAATATTCCTCAAATTTAAATTTAATTATTTTTTATAATTATTTTTAAGCAGAATAAAAAAATTTATGATCTACCTCACCTCGTTATTGCGTATATATACCCTTTTTAAAAATTAAAAAACCGCGAATTCAATTCTAAATTTTTTAATATTATTAAATTGTTAATAATATACAGAATGTGATATTCTCCTTAATCTAATCATTTGTTATAATACTGAATCAAATTAACGTAATCTAGATATATATATATATATATATATTATGATTGTATTTATAAGATAAAACTTATAACAATAATCTATCTTGATATCATATATTATCTTTTGTTTTATGATGTTTTAAGGATGTACTGTGCGACGCTTGTAAGCATATGTTTTACCATTATATATTTAAGAGTGTTTATATGATTAAAAAAAATCAAAGACCGATATATTTAAATATCAGAACTATACGATTTCCCATTACTGCTATTGCTTCTATTTTACACAGAATATCCGGAATTCTGTTATTCGTAACAATTGGTCCAATTCTTTGGATATTAAAGTTATCTTTATCTTCCAGTAACGAATTTTGCAAAATTCATCGGTTTCTATTAATGAATCATTATATTTTTCAGTTTATATTTTGGATAGTTACGATTTTACTGAGCTATCATATAGTTGCTGGTATCCGTCAAATATTAATGGATTTCGGGTGTTTAAATCAAACGTTACTAATAGGTAAAATTAGCGCAAAAATTATATTTATATTGACTATTTTGTTGTCTATTTTCATTGGAATTTTAATATGGTATCCATTAAATCAATCTTAAAATGTCACGGGGTACACGAATGGTTGCTAGTACGAGTTTCAGCCGTCTGGATGTTGTTATACATTGTGTATATTTCTATTTTTATTATTTCTTCTAACAACCTATCTTATGATAAATGGTACGATTTTTTCAGCAAAAACATCACTAAAATATTTAGTATCATGACTTTATTATCTGCCCTGAGTCATACTTGGATTGGAATACGTCACATACTAGAAGACTACATAACGCTACCTGTATTAAAACAATTAGGAACGTGGATAACCGGTTTTATATTGTTCGCATACTTATTTTTTGGAATGATTATCATTTGGAGTGTATAGATGCATCAGATACCAGTTAAAGAATTTTTTTCTATCGTTATAGGAGCTGGCGGCGCGGGTATGCGAGTTGCATTACAAATTTCTAAAATGGGGTTTTCTTGCGCCTTAATATCTAAAGTTTTTCCTACACGTTCACATACAGTATCTGCTCAAGGAGGAATTACGGTTGCTCTCGGTAATAATCACGAAGATGATTGGCAGTGGCACATGTATGATACCGTAAAAGGATCTGATTACATAGGAGACCAAAATGCTATTGAATATATGTGCAAAACAGGACCTAAAGCAGTTCTGGAATTAGAACATATGGGGTTACCATTTTCTAGACTAAAAAATGGTCGTATTTACCAACGTCCATTTGGAGGACAAACTTTATATTATGGAAAAAAACAAGCAGCACGTACTGCTGCAGCTGCTGATCGTACCGGACATGCGCTATTACATACCTTATATCAACAAAACTTGAAGAACAAAACAACTATATTTTCAGAATGGTACGCATTAGATTTAGTAAAAAATCAAGATGGAAGAATACTTGGTTGTGTTGCTTTTTCTATTGAAACAGGAGAATTAGCATATTTTAAAGCACGTGCTACAGTGCTTGCAACTGGAGGAGGAGGGCGCATTTATCAATCTACCACTAATGCCCATATCAACACAGGGGATGGAATTGGCATGGTATTACGAGCAGGTATTCCTGCTCAAGATATGGAAATGTGGCAATTTCATCCCACTGGAATAGCTGGCGTCGGGATCTTAGTAAGTGAAGGATGTCGTGGTGAAGGAGGGTATCTTTTAAATATTGCAGGAGAAAGATTTATGGAGCGCTATGCTCCTAATGTAAAAGATTTAGCCGGACGAGATGTGGTAGCTCGAGCAATTATGTTGGAAATTCAAGAAGGTCGAGGTTATTCGGGTACATGCGGTCCTCATGTTAAATTAAAAATAGATCATTTGGGAAAAGAATTATTAGAGTTACGATTACCTGGGATCTTAGAATTAGTGCGTACTTTTTCTTATATAGATCCTGTAAAAGAGTTAATTCCAGTATTTCCTACTTGCCATTATATGATGGGTGGTATTCCTACAACAGTGCGCGGAGAAGTGATTACTGTAAACAACGCAGGTACAGATACGATAGTGCCAGGTTTATTTGCAGTTGGAGAAACTGCCTGTGTATCAGTACATGGAGCTAATCGACTAGGTGGAAATTCTTTATTAGATTTAATTGTATTCGGGCATGCTACAGGAACATATATACAAGCGTATTTATCAGAAGAAGAATGGCCGGCTCGGGGTCCTACTAATTCTGATATAGAAAGATCATTAGCTCGCTATATTCGCTGGAATAACAGTAAATCGAGTGCAACAGAAAATCCAGTAACGATACGCCAAGATTTGCAGTCGTGCATGCAAAACAATTTCTCTGTTTTTAGAGAAGAGCAAAAAATGCTGAAAGGATTGCAAGAACTAAAAGAAATACGTAACCGATTAAACTGCGCGATTTTATCAGATAAATCTTATACATTCAACACACAACGTGTTGAATGTTTAGAATTAGATAATTTATTAGAAACTGCTTATGTGACTGCTATGGCTGCCATTTTTAGAACCGAAAGCAGAGGAGCTCATAGTCGTTATGATTTTCCCATGCGTGATGATAAAAATTGGTTGTGTCATACGTTATATTTACCAAAAAATGACATTATGATTCGTCGTAATGTGAATATGCAACCAAAATTTCGTTCTCCTTTTCCTCCGAAAACCCGTGTTTATTAAAAAATGGAGTTTAAATATGAAAATTAAATTTTCCATTTACCGCTATCACCCGGAAATCAATAAAAATGCCTACATGAAAAATTATACGCTTAATTTATTACACGCAAAAAATATGACACTATTAGATGCCTTAATTAAATTAAAAGAACAAGATCCAACTTTAACATTTCGTCGTTCTTGTAGAGAAGGAGTATGTGGTTCTGATGGCATGAATATAAATGGTACGAACAATCTGGCATGCATTACTTCATTAAAGCAATTATATAATAGTAATCATCAGAATGCAATTGTGGTACGTCCATTATCTGGATTTCCAATAATTCGTGATTTAGTAGTAGATATGAGTCAATTTTTTCTTCAATATGAAAGAGTACAACCGTTTTTAATACATGACCGTCTCAATCAACAACCTCAATTTCTTCACGAACATTTACAATCTCCAGAAGAACGCTCTAAATTAGATGGATCTTATGAATGCATATTATGTGCATGTTGTTCTAGTTCCTGTCCCTCTTTTTGGTGGAATCCAGATAAATTTATTGGTCCTGCCGGATTATTGACCTTATATCGATTTTTAATGGACAGTCGTGATACTAATGATCAAGAACGATTGGAACTCCTAAAAGATTCTTTTAGTGTTTTTCGTTGTCATAACATTATGAATTGCGTTAATGTATGCCCTAAAAAGTTAAATCCAGCCAAGGCTATAGGTCATATTAAACGAATATTAGCAAAAAATTTAATTGGCATACATAACATTTAAGAGCACAACAATAATTATAAAACACAATTTAAAATAATATACAAATAACAGTCTAAATAAAATGAAAATATATATCTATGTATAGGATTGCAGTAGCTAATAAAATTAGCAACTAATTATTTATAATATAAAAAATAATTTATTAAACTAACTACTTAATGTTGAGTAGTTAATAAAATACAAGGATTTTAAAATGTATAGTGACACACTAAAAAATTGGTTAAATTCCTCTTATTTATCAAAAAACAATCAATCTTATATAGAACAAATTTATAAGAATTTTTTAAAAAATCCCAATTCCATAGATTCTAGTTGGATTAGATTTTTTAAACAATTATCTGTTGAAAACAATTATGACGATCAATATTCTGATAATTTAAAAAATAATACGTATTCCGAATTAAAACACAACATTGCATCTCGTGATTCACATGTGCAAGCTAATACTTGTAGTAATATTACTTATATACAGATATTACAATTAATAAATTCCTTCAGAATATATGGACACCAATGTGCTGCATTAGATCCTTTACAGTTACGGAACAGTGAATACAAAAACTATCTTTTAGACTTAGAGAGTTATAATTGCGTTTTACAAAATCTTCAAAGAAAATTCGATACAACCCATTTTGGAATAAACAAAGAATCAATGACCTTGTTAGAAATATATGAGTTTCTTAAAAAAACTTATTGTGGGCCTATAGGTATTGAGTATATGCATATTCTTGATATAAATATAATACTGTGGATTCAGAATCACTTTGAATCCACAGCAGGCATGTTTAAGTTTCATGATGAAGAGCAAAAACAATTTCTTGAAGAAATTGTTTCGGCAGAAGAAATAGAGCGTTATTTAGGAGTAAAATTTCCAGGAGTTAAAAGATTTTCATTAGAAGGAGGTGATGTTTTAATCCCTATGTTAAAAGAGATTATACGTTACTCCGTTTGTCATCATAATATTAAAGAAATATTTTTAGGTATGGCCCATCGTGGTCGTCTAAATGTACTAATTAATATTTTAGGTAAAAATCCTCAAGATCTGTTTAACGAATTTTCTAATAAACACCATACTACTTGCGGTAGTGGTGATGTAAAATATCATCAAGGATTTTATTCAGATGTTACAGTTAATGAGGAGATCATACATTTATCTTTATTATGTAATCCTTCTCATCTAGAAATTGTTAGCCCAGTAATCATGGGATGCACTCGAGCTCGGATTGATCAGTTGCTTAAAGAAGAATCGATTCATCATAATGAAAAAACATGCAATATCACGCTTCCAATCACAATACACGGAGACGCAGCAATTAGCGCTCAAGGCATCGTTCAAGAAACTTTTAATATGTCTAAAACTCGTGCTTATGATGTAGGAGGCACAGTACATATTATTATAAATAACCAAGTAGGATTTACAACATCAAATATTCACGACATTCGTTCTACGCAACATTGTACAGATATTGCAAAAATGATACAAGCTCCTATATTCCATGTTAACGCAGATAATGTAGATGCAGTCGTTTATGTTACCCGCGCCGCATTAAATTTTCGTAGTATGTTTAAACGTGATGTAATAATTGATCTAGTATGTTACCGTAGACACGGACACAATGAAGCTGATGAACCAAGTGTTACTCAACCTATTATGTATAAAAAAATTCGTAATCATCCAACATTACTTAATATTTATTCTGATTTTTTAAATAAAAATGGAATTATAAATACAAGTGAAATTGCTCAAATGAGAGATACATATCGTGAAAAATTGGAAAAAGAATGTTGCGTTCTGCATAAATGGAAACCAGTGCATATTCGTACCTCTTTACATACAAATAGTTTACATAAAAATAAAAATCTTCTGCATGCTAACAAAATAAATACCCAATACTTAAAAAATTTAGCCTATCGCATCAATGATATTCCATCGAGTATCGCTATGCACTCTAGAGTAAAAAAAATTTATCACGAAAGAATAGAGATGGCTTTAGGTAATAGATTGTTTGATTGGGGAGCAGCAGAGGTTCTAGCATACGCTACTTTGTTAGATCAAGGGATTTCTATTCGTTTATCTGGAGAAGACGCTGCTCGCGGAACTTTTTTTCATAGACATGCTGTAATACATGATCAAAATAATGGTACGAAATATATCCCTTTAATACACCTTATTAATACAAGAGAAAATAAAAAAGGGTCTCTTTTTATCTGGGATTCCGTATTATCCGAAGAAGCGGCTTTAGCATTCGAATATGGATATGCCAGCTTGGCGCCCAATATGTTAATTATTTGGGAAGCGCAATTTGGAGATTTTTCTAATGGAGCGCAAATTGTTATCGACCAATTCATCAGTTCCAGTGAGCAAAAATGGGGTCAATTATGCGGTTTAGTAATGCTTTTGCCTCACGGATATGAAGGGCAAGGACCGGAACATTCTTCTGCCCGTATGGAACGATATTTACAATTGTGTGCTGAGCATAATATACACATTTGTGTGCCTTCCACCCCAGACCAAATGTACCATATATTACGCCAACAAGCAACATGCGATATTAATTTTAAAAAGCCACTAATTATTATATCACCAAAATCTTTATTAAGACATCCTATGGTAGCTACTTCATTAGAAAATTTAGCATATGGATCATTTAAAACGGGCTTTAATGAAATAGATGATAATATCGCTTCAAATAAAACCAAACGTGTGATAATATGCTCTGGAAAGGTATATTATGATTTATTAATTCAACGACGTAAAAATGAACAATATAACATAGCTATTGTTCGCATTGAACAACTATATCCTTTTCCTTATACAAATATACAAGCTATTTTAGCTTCTTATTCGAATGTACAAGATTTTATTTGGTGTCAAGAAGAACCTAAAAATCAAGGAGCTTGGTATTACATACAACATTGTCTTCACAACATAATACCTGCAAATGTTACATTAAATTATATAGGACGTCCTGATGCTGCTGCGCCTGCAGTAGGACATTTTTCAGTGCATCAACAACAACAAAAAAAATTAATTAACGATGCGTTAAATCTAAATTAATTTTTTTAAAAAAGGATAGAAAATGAGTAGTATTGACATTTTGGTTCCGAATTTACCCGAATCAGTTGCAGACGCTACTGTTGCTGTTTGGCATAAAAAGTCAGGAGATACAGTTAAACAAGATGATATTTTACTGGAAATAGAAACAGACAAAATTATGTTAGAAGTTCCTGCCCCAAACACAGGAATATTAGAATCAATTTCAGAACAAGAAGGATCAATAGTAGTATCCGGACAAATTTTAGGCCGTCTAAATATTGATCAATGTGTTTCTCAAAAAGATACAAAAAAAATATTTCAAGACCAAAAATCTACTACATCAGTGGCATCTCAAGAACATATTCTTACTCAAGATAACGAAAATCATAACATTTTAACTCCATCTATTCGCAAATTAATAGCAGAGCATAATTTACAACTAACAAATATTCAAGGTAGCGGAATAAAAGGACGTCTAACTCGTCAAGATATAGAAGCACATATTCATTCCAAAAAAAAACCACACTATATTGATCAACAAAATAATGAAAATGTAGTAGCACATCGTCACATAAAAAATACGAAAAACGATCGCAAAGAAACACGTATTGTAATGAATCGATTACGAAAAAAAATCTCAGAACGCCTATTAGCTGTTACTAATACTACGGCTATGTTAACTACTTTCAATGAAGTAAACATGCAACCCATCATAAAACTGCGAAAAAAATATGGAGAATTATTTGAAAAACGTTATGGAATTACATTAGGAATCATGTCTTTTTATGTAAAAGCGGTCTTAGAAGGCTTGAGACATTTTCCTGAAATCAATGCATCCATTGATGGAGAAGAAATTGTATATTATCATTATTTTGATATAAGTATTGCAGTATCTACAGTACGTGGTTTAATTACACCAGTGTTACGAGATATTGATACATTAAGCATGTCCGACATAGAAAAAAATATAAAATCTTTAGCTGAAAAAGGGAGAGACGGAAAACTAACAATTGAAGAATTAAGTGGGGGTAATTTCACCATTACTAACGGTGGAGTTTTTGGATCATTAATGTCTACTCCTATTATTAACCCTCCACAAAGCGCAATTCTTGGTATGCATGCAATAAAAGACCGACCCATAGCTCAAGATGGACAGATAGCAATATTACCTATGATGTATTTAGCATTATCATATGATCATAGATTAATAGATGGAAAAGATTCGGTAAGATTTCTAGTATACATCAAAGAGTTGTTAGAAGATCCAACACGCTTGTTTTTAGAAGTATAATAATACATATGTGTATGTATAAGTACATTTTATATTTTTAACAAATTAGCACATTACTATTAACTAAATTAATATCTTAATCTTAAGCAATTACAATACGCACGATCACATATTATGAACTTATATGAATATCAAGCAAAAAAATTAATGGCAAAATACAATTTACCTGTTTTGACAGGTTTTGTATGTGCTACTATAAACGATATAGAACACTATATTATATCGAATAGCATAGGTCATGGACCATGGGTAGTAAAATGTCAAGTGCAAGCAGGAGGACGTGGGAAATCAGGAGGAGTGTGTGTTGTGCACTCCACGACAAATATATTATCTTTTGCTAATAAATGGCTTGGCAATAGATTGGTGACATATCAAACCACCGATATCGGGGAATTAGTGACTTCTATTTTAATAGAACCAGCTGTAAAAATTGTTCAAGAATTTTATTTAAGCATATCAATTGATAGAGATGAATCCCAAATAATATGTATGGCTTCTACGCAAGGTGGTATGAATGTTGAAATTACAGAACAAAAAACGCCTAATTTTATTCATAAAATTGTTATAAATCCTTCAGTCGGAATATATCCTTATCAAGGACGGATATTAGCATGTAAATTAGGATTATCTGGAGCCAAAATAAATCAATTTTCCAGAATTATTGTCAGCGCAACACGTATGCTACTAGAAAATGACTTAACGTTAATTGAAATTAATCCATTAGCTATTACTGATGACGATCATTTTTGTTGTTTAGATGCCAAGATGATAGTAGATCATAATGCTATATTTAGACAATCAGAATTATTAAATACATGCGCGATAAATAAACCAATCGATATGCTGAATTTTATCAATTACATTCCCTTAGAGGGGAATATTGGCTGTATGGTCAATGGCGCTGGATTAGCAATGGCTACTATGGATGTAATTAAATCATTGGGGGGGATTCCTGCTAACTTTTTAGACATCGGAGGAGGTGCTAATAAAGAATGCATAATATCAGCTTTTAATATGATTTTAAAAGATGCTAAAGTGCAAGCAATACTCATAAATATTTTTGGCGGAATTGTATGCTGTGATTTAGTTGCTGAATGTATCATAACTGTATTATTATCCAGATGTACCACAAAACATATCCCTATCGTAGCTCGGTTAGAGGGAAATAATTCTACATTAGGTTCTAATCGATTGATTAATAGCAAACTCAACATTATCGTTACCGATAATTTAATTTATGCAATTCAACAAATTGTAACTGCGGTGAAATTAAAAAATGTCAATTTTAATTAACAAAGATACAAAAATAATTTGTCAAGGATTTACTGGCAAGCACGCCAGTTTTCATTCTCAGCAAGCATTAAACTATGGTACTAAAATAGTAGGCGGAGTTACCCCGGGGAAAGGGGGGGGCACCCATCTTGGATTGCCAATATTTAATACCGTTGGTGAAGCGATAAATAGCACTAATGCGACGACTTCTATTATTTATGTGCCTGCTCCTTTCTGTAAGGATGCAATTTTAGAATCAATTCATGCTGGTATTAAACTAATTGTTTGTATTACCGAAGGGATTCCAATATTGGATATGTTATTAATAAAACAACAATTAAAAAAACATAATACATGTATGATTGGACCAAATTGCCCAGGAATCATTACTCCAGGCCAGTGTAAACTTGGGATAATGCCAAGTGATATCCATAACCCAGGTTGCGTAGGAATTGTATCCAGATCAGGTACCTTAACATATGAAGTGGTAAAACAAATAACTGACCTTGGATTAGGTCAGTCCACATGCGTCGGAATTGGAGGTGACCCGATACTTGGTTCTGATTTTATTGATATATTATCATTATTTGAACAAGATCCTAAAACATCATTAATGGTAATGATTGGTGAAATAGGAGGTAGATCTGAAGAAAAAGCAGCAACATACATTAATAAATATATTAGAAAACCAGTGATTGCATATATTGCTGGAACTACCGCTCCTAAAGGGAAACGTATGGGCCACGCAGGCGCTATTATTTCTGGAATTGGTAGCACTGCTCATGAAAAATACGAAATTTTATCCAAATCAGGAGTACATATCGTAGATAACTTTGTTAACATTGGTCAATTTATTAAATCCATTGACAAACAACAATACACACAATATATATAAACAACATGTCTGAATGTATCTGATACATTATTAATAATCATGGTAATAGTGAGTTAAATACAATTAATACTATTGTGGTTATATCTGAATGGATAATGTGATCATTTTTTGTTTTTATCTTATTTCACTTTTTATAAAAATTAAGTAATATTTTACTATAATACGTTTTTAAAAACTATATGTTAGTTAACAGATTATTTACAATAACTACCTTTTATAACTGTTATGTGTGTACGATTATATTATCTTAAGAATTAAATTACTTTCATAATAATAAAGACTCTCTATGATAATAACGTTGCAATTGCCCTTTATATAATATTTAATTTAAATAAATTGATATGAATATTTTTGACTTATTTTTAGAAACTAATATTTTAGTACAAATTAGTATATTCGTATTAATTGGGTTTTCCGTTTTATCTTGGAGTATTATCTTCCATCGTGTCTTCGTGCTAAGTTCAGCACAGCGAAAATTAAAAGTATTTGAAAACGAATTTTGGTCTGGAATAGATTTATCTAGTTTATATCAAAAAGCTGCAGCTCGTCGTAATACATTAAATGGAGTTGAACAAATTTTTTACGTAGGTTTTAAAGAATTTTCTAAGTTATATCAAACAAAACATTGTTCACCTGAAACAATGATGTCTAGAACCCTGGATAATATGCATACTGCAATAAATATAGAGCTAAAATCGTTAGAAGATTATATTCCATTAATAGGTACAATTGGATCCGTTAGTCCATACCTTGGTTTATTTGGAACCATATTAGGGATTATACACGTTTTTATAGAACTAGGTAAAACAACGACTAACAATGTTGCCACTCAGATGATTCATATAGAAATTATTGCACCAGGTATTGCGGAATCATTAATTTCTACAGCGATTGGCTTGTTTGTAGCTATTCCAGCGGTTATAGCATTTAATTACTTAACTGCACAAATAAACAATATGGATCAAGATTATAACAACTTTATAGAAGAATTTATTACGATTCTATATCATCAGATTTTTTTTAATATTGATTCTGCGTTAAACAAGGAAAATCAATATGAAGAGAAAACGTATCAGAAACACGATTAAGTCTGATATTAATATCATACCGTTTTTAGACATATTACTAGTTCTTTTAATGATCTTTATGTTAATACCATCTAAATGGATACAAAGCTTTGAAGTAAATCTACCAAATAGTCAAGTAACACCAAATATTATCAATAATGAAAAACTTATAATTACTATTGAAATTTTAGGCATGGGATTTTATAATCTCATTATTAATAATAAACATGTAGAGAAAGTGCGTTTAGACCAAATTTCATCAGAGATAAGTTATCAAACACACATCACTCCTAATATAACGTGTCTGATAGCTGCTTCAAAAACTGTAGAATACGACGAAATAATTAAAGTATTGACTTTATTAAATCATATCGGTATACACTCAATTGGAATGATAACAAATCCTTCTATTTGAATACGTAACGACACTCTTACATAACTGGGATGATAATTATTAAATTTGTTTAATAAATATTACAGAAAATTTAGATCCGCTGTTATGATATCAATCATTGTGCATGTGATCGTTTCTTTGTTGCTATACAAACACATAATGACAAAACAACAACGATACGCTACTAAAATAGATAATAACAAAAATTCAATCAATACCTTCATTCAAAACTCTAATCCGAAAACAGAAAAAAACAATAATCAAAATCAATCAAATCGATTCAAAATAACAGAAACACAGCCTCCATTAGCGGGACCAACGTTGTCCAACACCCCTAAAAAGAACAATCAAAATACTGTAGAAAAAAATGTACTAATATATGATAAATTAAATTATCAATCTCATGATTCTAACGAACTCAATAATTTACTGAATACATTAATTAACAAAAAAAAATCTATGGAAAATAACAAAGAACTTACATTAAACTTAACAACAAAAAAAAATGATAATAAAAATAATATTTCAAACGAAATTATTAAAAATAATGAAATTAATATATATAAGCGTATGATCAGCGAATCAATACAACAAAAATTTTATAACTTTTCTCATTATGTTGGTAAACAATGCAATCTACGCATCAAATTAGCACCTGACGGTACGTTACTATCAGTAACCGCTATATCTGGAGATTACGATCTATGCCAAGCAGCAGTCATTGCCGCTAAATTAGCAAAAATTCCTAAACCACCAAATTCAGATATTTACGAAATATTTAAAAACACAATATTAAATTTTTCTCCTCAATAAACAAAATATTTACACATTTACAAAATAATAATAATATGTTGGTTCATTAAATAATCTATTTTCACTATAAAATTTTCATGTATTTAATAATTAAAAAAACTCATAAACTACCACATTGGTTGCAAAAAATATTTTTATCAATAGTGTTAATTATATTTTCATGGAAACCTGCTCTACTTGCAGATATGCATATCGAAATTACATGCGGAGTAAATGCTGCACACCCCATCGCTGTAATACCTTTTATATGTGTTAGTAATCAGCATAACAAATCAATATCAATTGAAGATATAGCATCAATAATAGCTGCTGATTTACGCAATAGCAGTAAATTCAATACCATTCCCGTAGAATATTTACCACATAAACCTACCAAAGTATCTGATGTCATCCCAACTTTTTGGGAGAAACTGGGTATTAACATTATTGTATTGGGAACAGTACATATAAATTACGATGAAAGTTATATTATTTCATATCATTTAATAGATACTTCTAGCAATCCTGCGTTAATAATCTCAGAAAATCAATATTCAGTAGAAAAAAAATGGCTACGCTATGTAGCCCATACTATAAGTAATGAAATTTTTGAAAAGTTAACCGGTATAAAAGGTGCATTTTGTACACGTATTGCTTATGTTTTGCGCATTCATAATAATCAATATCCCTATGAGTTATATATTTCTGATTACGATGGTCATAATCAAATTTCAATTTGCCGATCGACAGAACCATTAATGTCTCCAGCTTGGTCTCCCGATGGAAAAAAAATTGCTTATGTTACTTTTGCCTCCGGCCATTCAGAACTTATCATTCAAACATTAAACACCGGGGTAGTTAATAATATTGTTAGTTTCCCAAACCATAATGGCGCCCCTGCTTTTTCTCCCGACTGCAAAAAATTAGCTTTTTCTTTATCTAAAACAGGTAGTTTAAATTTATATATTATGGATTTAGAATCTGGGACAATTAAACAATTAACTAAAAATAGAAATAATAATACCGAACCTAGTTGGTTTCCGGATAATCAAAATATAGCCTATACTTCAGACCAAGGAGGCAGTCCACAAATATATAAAATTAATGTTAAAACTGCTGAAACTCAAAGATTATCTTGGCTACATACTAGTAATCAAAACCCAACTGTTAGTTCAGACGGGACATTCATAATCATGGTGAATAGACATCAAGGCAAACAAAATATTGCTAAATTAAATTTATTAACTGGACAAGAAGAAATATTAACAGATACACTGTTGGCTGATACTCCTAGTATAGCTCCCAATAATACCATGGTACTATACAGTAGTATTAATAGGAATTTAACAGCAACATCCAATTTAGAATTAATCTCTATTGATGGTCATTTTAAAGCTCATATACAAGGAGATCAAGGAGATATAAGATTTCCAACTTGGTCCCCATTATATTTAGAATAAGATAAATAACTATTTTCATTACAATTAACAATTTAAAAATAATGAACAATGGATATATAAATGAAACCAAACAATTTTTTTAAACAACTAATATCCGCCATAAGCATGAGCGTGGTGATGACAGCATGTTCCTCATTATCTCAATACGATACTGCTACTCCTAATCAAAAAAATATTGGATTAAATCGTTTTAAACATACTAATATGAAAAATAATAGAGTAGTCGATGAACAAATACAATTAAAAACACAAGAATTAAAATCCAGTAATGTTATTTATTTTCCTTTAGATCAATATGATATCCCTTCTAAGTTTTTTTACTCATTAAATATCCATGCAAATTTTTTATATAACAATCCATCACAACACATTAAAATTGAAGGTCATGCTGATGAACGTGGCACTCCGGAATACAATATTGCATTGGGTGAACGTCGAGCTAACTCTGTAAAATCATACCTCCAAAGTAAAGGTGTATTATCTGAACAAATATTAACTATATCTTATGGTAAAGAAAAACCAGCTGTATTAGGACAAAACGAAGAAGCTTATTCTAAAAATAGACGTGTTGTATTAATATATAAATAATATCCATATGATTAAATTCATACTATTTTTATGTAAACTAGATGTAATCATCATACTGATGATACATTTTAATATTATAAATAATAATATCGTATATGCTAAAGATGTAAATCATAAGATAGATAGCAATCAACGCATCAATCAATTACATCAGATATATGACGCACATAGTCAATGCTTAATTCAAATGCAACAACAATTATCTGAAAATCAGAGAGATATTGATATTTTACGTGGACATATTCAAGACATACAACATCGCATATCAGAAATTATAGATAATCAACTAGCATCACAACATACCAATAATATTCCAAATAAACACAACAATGCACGCTATTCTAACAACATTCCTGATAAATTATCTAGTTACTCAGACATTCAAAAATCCAAAAAAATAAATAATGCAACGATAATAGATGTAGATACTGCATATAAACAAGCAGTATCATTAGTATTGGAAAAAAAACAATATAATCAAGCAATAGAGGCTTTCCAGAATTTTATAAAAAATCATCCAGAATCAATCTACCAATCGAATTCGCATTATTGGCTAGGACAGCTTTATTATAATAAAGGTAACAAACATGACGCTGCTCATCATTTTGCGTTAGTCGTAAAAAATTATCCTAAATCATTAAAAGCATCAGATGCATTATTAAAAATCGGTATTATCATGCAAGAAACAGAACAAAAAGACAAAGCCAAGACAATATATAAACAAGTAGGCAAATTATATCCTAATAGCACTGCAGCAAAACAAGCTCAAAAACGTCTAATACACCTATCATAATAAAAACTACTGTTTAAAATAAATTTTATATCTCTCGTACATTAGAAAATATAAGACAAATAAAATCTACTTTAATTTTTTAATTCTAGTTAACACAAAGTTTTCTATTCTAAAATAATAGAAACCACAACCTTATACATACAATTCAAACTATTTAACCAATTGAAGCGATCTAATCAACTCTTATCACTATGATATATTATTTTATTTATTTTTGACAATACTCTTATTATATTTTATATAAAAATGCGAATATCTGGAGATAACAGATATTTTTAATAGAAACAATATAATCTAAATATAATTCTATGTATATAGATATCACAATTTAATATGTGTATTATTGCGCACACAATTAATTAGGCTAATTTATTATATTAAATATCATATTTAATATTTAAAAAAAATTCAATTAATTTATATACTAATCAAAAACACATACTTATATAATATATGAGTATACTCATGTTGCTCGCAACAAAATTAACGAAAATACTTAGAACAAGTAAATGTTCTCTTGTTTAAAAAATATTTAATATATCTACAATCTTTATAAAATCTGTAGATTTGATTACTCAAGATGAATATTTATGATAATTATATAATTCAAAAATAATCACAAACAATCATAATAGATGTAAAAACAAAAAATCCTATCTTACGTTATTTGCCTTCACTCTTCCCTATTCTATTATACACTTTACTTGAAAAACAAAGTACATTATAAATTTTGAGGATTATCAGCGATAAAATCTGACAAAACAAACATAAGGAAAGGACAAAATACAACAAAAGTTTTTGTGTTTTTATTACACTTATAATAAGACAGAATCAAAAATTTTATTATTTTATAATGATAAAACTTGTGTTTATACTTATAAACAACATACTTAAACGACAATTTTATCAGATTGTGGTTTCTATGTTCTTAATGCAAATATAAAAAAACAGATTTATTCACATAAATTTACTATTAATCTATAATAAATACATAAAAAATTAAATTTACAAAAATTATGCTTTACCTGATTATCACTGTATCAGGATAAATAATTTTGTTGTATATTCATTTTCAATGCAACGATATAATATTAACCCACATAGGACCCTGTCCTGATGAATAACGAGACAACATAGTTAATTTTCCATTATCTGAATCAATTTCATATAAAGAGATATAATTTGATTTTTGACCTGCGACCACTAAAAACTTTCCTTGACAATCAATTGCAAAACCACGCGGCTGTTCCTCAGTGAGTTGATAACCAACAAATTTCAATTTTTTTGTCTTTTTAGATATCTCCAAACAACTAATAATATTAACAGATCTATCAGAACAATATAACCAACGTCCATTAGGAGTGATATGTATATCAGCTGCCCAACATCTGTTAGTGCTGATGTTTTTAGGAATTATACCTGCTGTTTGAACGATACTTGGAATTTTTTGAAAATTATCATATTTTATAACATCAACAGTACTCGTTAATTCATTAACGACATATGCGTAACAATCAAAACCATAGAAAGTCATATGACGCGGGCCAGAACTAATATTAATTTTAATAAAACATGGATCGTATGGTGTTAACATTCCAAATGAATTTATCTTAAATAACCTAATAGCGTTTTCCTGTAGACAAGGAACCCAAAGTAATGTTTTGAATTTATCTATATTTGCAGAATGACACCCTAACAGACCTTCTATACTTTGTATAGGACTGCTAAGAAGCATTCCTGACATACTTATAGGGATCACACTCACTGTGTGATCCCTATAAGATGTACAATACAAAAATTCACCCTTTTTGTCGCTAATCAAATGAGTGGGGCTACTGAAGATCTCAATTGTCCCATTATCTGTTAACAACCCTGTCTGATTGATACGATAAGTAGTAATTCCAAAATTGGGACGTATTCCAACATATAAAAATCGTTTATTAGGATGCACCGCCATAGGTTGCGCATGTCCGGGAGTATCTATGACCTGCATTAATTCTAATAGCCCATAAATACTGTCTAATTTCCAAACGTGAATTTGCTGACTTTCCGGGCTCGCTACATAAACAATTTGTATCATATATTTATTCATTTTATAACGGGTATATCAAATATAAATTAAAATACATACTGTATACAACCGTATTTTAATATAGAACTACAAACCTATTCTAATTTTATATAATTCATAAAAATTATCACTTTAAACTATACCAGAACAAAAAATATTATTCGTATATGCATATATTAACAATTTAAGTTGATTTCAATATTACGTATCATATAATTAAATAGCCGATCTAAAACAGCAGTATATAATTAACTTCATATATTCGTAAACAAAAAAATAAGAGAAAAAATTATGCATATAACTAAATTGGTTTTAATAAGACACGGAGAAAGTCAATGGAACAAAGAAAATCGATTCACTGGATGGGTTGATGTAGACTTATCAGAGAAAGGACGCGATGAAGCAAAATGCGCTGGTAAAATATTAAAAAAAAATGGATTTTTTTTTAATTATGGGTATACTTCAGTATTAAAACGAGCAATTCATACTTCATGGATTATATTAGATCAATTAAATCAAACATGGCTGCCAATAGAAAAATCTTGGAGACTAAATGAACGTCATTATGGGGCACTGCAAGGATTAAATAAAGATGAAGCTATAAAAAAATACGGTTATGAAACAATTCAAAAATGGCGTCGCAGTTTCAACGTTACTCCTCCAAATGTTTCTGAAAATAACCAGTTTATCGCAACAAATGATAATCGTTATGCTAACCTCAGTGCTGATGAATTACCCAGTAGTGAAAGTTTAGCGCTAACCTTAAAAAGAGTAATCCCTTGTTGGAACCAATCCATAATACCTCGTATCAAAAAAGATCAAACAATTATTATTGTTGCTCATGGAAATTCCATCCGCGCTATAATAAAATTTCTCAATCACTTAAACGAATCAGAAATATTTCAAATTAATATACCAACAGGTGTTCCACTAATATATGAATTTGACAAGAACGCACATCCTATTCAACATTATTATTTAAAATAATTATTAAAGAATAGTTTATTTTTTTAGTTATTACTTTTGATAAAATAAAATATGCAATTATTTAATGTTCATTTGAACTTCGCGCTTATTTTTAAAATGATGTTATGAAACATTTTGTTGATCACATGATTTGCTTGCGATATAATGCACATAAAATTTTTTATTTCAATTATTTTTTAAGGTGATAAGTATGGATCGATTTCCCCGTTTTCAAAACACAGTATCAGAACGAGTTAATAACGCAATACAACCATATATCTTGCAAGTGTTTGGATGGATGTCTTGCGGATTATTGTTAACAGCCTTTGTTGCTTGGTATGCTTCCCGAACTCCAGCAATACTTCAATTATTATTTGCCAATCAAATAATATTTTTTAGTTTAATTGTTGGTCAACTAGCATTAGTATTTGTTCTGTCTGGTATGGTAACACGATTAAGCGGTTCTTTAGCAACTACCTTATTTATGTTATATTCAATGTTAACAGGTTTAACTTTATCCAGTGTATTCATACTGTATACTACGTCATCTATATCTAGCGCGTTTGTCGTAACATCCGGTATGTTCGGAGCAATGACATTATATGGGTATACCACTAAACGAGATTTAAGCAGTTTTGGTAATTTATTATTCATGGCTTTAATTGGTATAGTACTGGCCTCAATGGTCAATTTATGGTTGAAAAATACAGCTTTAATGTGGCTTATTACATATGTTGGTGTTATTATATTCGTTGGTTTAACTGCGTATGATACTCAAAAACTCAAATCTATAGGAGCATCTTTATCTATAGATAATCAAGATCAATTTCGCAAATACTCGATTATAGGAGCATTAACTTTATATTTAGATTTCATTAACTTATTTTTAATGATAGTTCGTATTTTTGGAAATCGCCGTTAACAATAATAGCTGCATTACCACAGCAATAGATCGGCCTATTTGTTTAGATAAATAAATAGGCCGATCTATTGCTGTGGTAATGCAGCCAAATTTTCTAAGATAATGTACTAGACTTGAAATAAAAACTTCAATATATCTCCATCCTTCACACAATAATCTTTACCTCCATAACATATTTTACCAGCTTTCTTTACACCTAATTCTCCATGATAAAGAATAAAATCATCAAACTTAATAATTTGAACACGAATAAAACCCTTTTTAAAATCACTATGTACTTTATTAGCTGCTTCTAATGCAGTCATTCCCCCTACATATATCCAAGCACGTGTCATATGTAAATTAATAGTAAAAAAAGTACACAAATCCAACACAGAAAAAATGGCACTAACCATATCATACAATATGGTTGTTCGTGGTTTCATAGTTATTTTAACATGATCATCTCTATTATTTAACAAAGATAACATTGCGCAACATGAGATTAATGGTATGCCATCATTAGATGCAAATGCGCTCAATTTATTTAAATAAATATTATTCGCAACAGATTTTTCGTCAACATTAGCAAAATAAACAATTGGTTTATTAGTTAGAAAATTAAATTTTTCAATATGCGTTCTTTCTGTCTTAGAAAAATGTACCCTCCTCAAAAAAACTCCATCATATAAATAATCCAAACATTTTTTTAATACGAATAACTGCTGTTCAATATTTTCGTTAATAAGTTTATATTTTTTTTGTAAATTGCAAATACTTTGTTCGCACTGCAAAATATCAAATAATATAAGTTCAGTATTAACAATCCCCACATCTCTACAAGGATCTATATCATTAAAAACATGAGCAATTTGGTTGTCATCAAAACAACGTACCACATGACACAATATTTTTGTTGTTCGAATATGATTTAAAATTTTGCTCCCTATCCCAATACCTTGAGCGGCTCCTTTTATTAAACCAGCAATATCTACAAATTTAATCTTACCATGTATTGTTTCATGTGACGAAACAATATCTGTTAATTGATATATACGCAGATCAGGTATTTGAACCACAGATATATTGGGATGAATGGTACAAAAAGGGAAATTAGCTATTTTAACAGGCGCATTAGTCAATGCACTAAACACAGTAGATTTGCCCACGTTCGGTAATCCAATAATACCACAATCAATCTGCATAAAATTTTTTAACAATCAAAAAAAAATACATATTTAAATTCATGTGCAATCAATATTTTTATAATTAAATTAAATATTTTTTAAATTAAAATTTCCGTAAAACGTCAGGATTATGGCCATGCAGCTGATTCATGACTTTAATAAATTTTTTATTAACTATACTTTCAGTATGTAGTATTGCTTCATTAATTATATGGTCAATCCTATATTTCTCATAAATAGTCGGTTTATTTAACACAAAATCAATGACTTTACTTTTTTTACCAGGATGCCCTATCCCAATACGTAAACGATAAAAATTATATTTATTGTGAAGCTTAACAATGACATCCTTCACGCCACGATGACTGTTATTCATGTTTTTACCTAATTTAATACGCATTACACCAGGTGGTAGATCAAGATCATCATGTGCAACCAATATTTCCTGTGGACATAACTGATAAAAATCAACACATTTAGATACTGAAAGTCCATTATTGTTCATATACGAATCTGGTATTAATAAATGCACAATATTGGTTTCTAATTTTAACTGCCCAATATATCCACACAATATAGTATTTTTATTTAGTATCACTTTATATCTTGTTGCTAAAGATTTGACATATCTGGAACCAAAATTATGCCTAGTATTAAAATAACTTGTTTCAGAATTTCCTAATCCAGCAATAAGCTTAATAGTCATTATTAATACACCACTACGCAATTTTATAAATTTAAAATTTAATTAACCCCAATATATACGTTAAAAAAATATTTTTACTTGAACACACGTATTTATATATATATAAATCGCTCTAATATTTTCATCATATATACTTTAATATTACACTAAATCCTCTATCATTAAAACAACAGTAAAACGATTAACATGCAGAAAAAAACACAATATTTATATATATCAACATTCTTAAATATACAAACATAATCTTATTAATGATCAAACATAGCAGAAATTGATTCCTCATTGCTAATGCGCCGAATTGTTTCAGCAAGCATACCAGATAAAGTTAACACGCGCACATTAGATAAAGATTTTATTTTTGGTTTTAACGGAATAGTGTCACAGACAACAATTTCATCTATCATAGAATTTTGAATATTCTCATAAGCATCGCCAGAAAAAATTGGGTGGGTAGTGTACGCAAACACTCGGCGAGCGCCTCTTTCTTTCAAAACATCTGCAGCTTTACACAATGTTCCTCCAGTATCAATCATGTCATCTACCAATATACAATCACGATTACATATATCTCCAATAATATGCATAACTTGAGAAATATTAGCGCGTGACCTTCGTTTGTCTATAATTGCCATATCAGTATCGTTAAGTAATTTTGCAATAGCACGAGCACGCACTACCCCTCCAATATCTGGGGATACTACAATAGGATTATTAAAATTTTGTTGCATCATATCTTCTAATAAAATTGGACTCCCGAAAACATTATCCACTGGCACATCAAAAAATCCTTGTATTTGTTCAGCATGTAAATCTACCGTTAAAATACGATCCACTCCTACATTAGATAAAAAATTTGCTACAACTCTAGAAGTAATCGGTACTCTAGCAGATCGCACTCTTCGGTCTTGACGAGCGTACCCAAAATAAGGAATTACAGCAGTAATTCTAGCGGCTGACGCGCGTTTTAATGCATCAACCATAACAATCAATTCCATTAAATTATCATTTGTTGGAGCACAAGTCGATTGAATAATAAACACGTCTCCACCGCGCACGTTTTCATTAATTTGAACACTTACTTCTCCATCACTAAAACGACCAACAGCAGCCTTACCGAGATTAATGTATAATCTATTAGCAATACATTGGGCTAATTCTGGAATAGCATTTCCAGTAAACAGTTTCATATTCAGGAACATCTCATAATTTTATCTTTTCTAATACTATTAAGTATCTATATAATTAATATAGGCGATGATAGTAAGACATTTTACTAATATAAGAAAATTATAATACTATATGTAGTATATTTTAATAATTTTTGATGCAATGGAGATAGATTTATTCCTCGTGTTATAATACTGTTGATCCATGATGGTAAACAACTTTGAATTTGATAAGCAAGGTGTTCAGTCTTGAATTCAGAAAAAATACAAGATCCTGTTCCTGTAAGTCGTGCTAATGCGAATTGCGACAAACATGCAAAAAAAATTTTTACTTCAGGAGATATTTTTTTTATAATTTCTTCGAAATCATTATGAAATGAAACAGACAATAACTCTCTCATTGAACGAGATGGAGAATAACAATGATTCTCTAATTCATACATTTGAAAACCCCACGCAGTACTAATTTGAATTGATGGAACGAGAATAAGGTACCATTTGTTAGGCACAAAAACTGGTGTTAATATATTTCCAATACCTTCAGCAAATGCTGAATGCCCGTACAGAAAAACCGGCACATCAGCTCCTAACATCAAACCTAAATGCATTAAAACATGTTTGTTCAAATAACAGCGCCATTGTTGATTAAGTACCATTAATACAGTTGCTGCATTAGAAGAAGCGCCCCCTAAACCAGATCCAATAGGCAATACTTTATCAAGAAAAATATCTGCACCGAATGCCGGTTTTTTATTTGGCCAACAATAATGTTGTAATAATTTTGCTGCTCGTATAATTAAATTATCACAACATACCAAATCGTTCATAATAGTAAATAATCTAATTCTACCATTATTTGTTACAAGTATTTCGATCGTATCACCATACTCAATAAATTGAAATAATGTCTGCAAGTAATGGTATCCGTCTGCACGACGCCCAGTTACATATAAAAATAAATTAAGTTTTCCTGGAGAGGGCCATTGATAATTCATCGTACATTCCAATTATTAATTACTAACTTAATATGATGTTGATCATAATACGCATCCAAGACTTTAGGTAAAATTGGTACGCTATTAGCATAATAACGACGATAATATATAGATATATTTTTATTGTCATAACAACAATTTACATGAGATAGACAACCGATAGCATTCAGATTATATTCCGTATCACTACCAGGTAATCCAATGATCCATTGTTGTAATTGATTCAAAAAATAGTTAAAATCTATAACCCATTTTTGTATTTCATTTTTAAAATCCTCATTTTGATAAATTATACCATTTAAAATACAAACAACTCCATTTTCTACAGATATAGAAATTATAGTTAACCCAAAAATATTAAATAATTTCATGCAATAATTATTATCATTATTATGAATCCAAATAAACCTAAAATGCATCTTCTTTTGGTGATTAACTGAATAAATAATAGTACCTTGTGTTTGGTAATAAAATATCCGGGATATTGATTTCTTATGATTATTCCACATACATACTAATTTATCTTCATACAAACCAAAATTATGATGATAAACACAAGAAACACAGATCAACATCACTACACCAAACACTCGAAAACACCTATGTTGATACATTTAAATATTAAAATTTAAAAAACTATTTGCAAAAACATAAATTTTATTTATTCCATTCACCTTAAAACTCACATCTTAAATATAATCACCTATCTACTAATCAAGAGAAATAATGTTTTAAATTATCTAAATGTGTATTAAATTTAATACTTAACATTTTTAAACAAAAACACACAATTTTTTTCTATTTAATTTTTTAAATCTCAATACTTTAATTTTCACTATTTATTCAAATATCCATATGCATACATATTAATTTATTACATAAATAATCATAATGATTAAGTATCATTTAAACTAATAAAAAACTTGGACATTGTTTTAATAATATTAATTATATACACAAATACAATCCTTAATGACTGTTACAAATCTATTTAATAATAAATATTCATCACTCACAAGGCGCATATGTTGCAAAAAAATAAAAAAATAAATTATTGTATAAATACAAAATATATGATATCATTCTGGTATGTTGCTACTTTAATATTATTTATAAACAAAAATGTATAGTTCTATTAATATTTACATGTAAATATGGTCTAAATATAATTTATGGCGTATAAAAAATCGATAATATCTTCAAAAACGCAATATATACTTAAATTATATTGGTAATTATTGGTGTTACCAATTTTTATCTAAATAAAAACCCGCCTCTCCTTAAGATAAAGATATATGAATCCTATCATTATCAAGAAATTAATAGCTTTACAAGAACGTTTTAATGTATTAGAAAAATTACTTAGTAAATCTAATGTAATTGATGACAAAAAACGTTTTTGTACTTTAGCTCAGGAACACGCTCGATTATCTGAAATAGTTATTTGTTTTGAACGTTGGTTAGATATAAAACAAGAAATAACTAATACAAAAAAATTGCTTACAGATATAGATATGCACGATATCGCTCAAGATGAGCTAAAAACATTCTATTTAAATCAAAATAATATTGAAAAGAACTTAAAAATACTATTATTACCCACCGATTCCAATGATAAGCTAGGTTGTTTTATTGAACTACGAGCTGGAACTGGCGGAAAAGAAGCAGCAATTTTTACGGGAGAATTATTTCGAATGTATGCTCGTTATTCAGAGGTTCGTCGATGGAAAACGGAAATTATCAATGCTACTTATGGAGAATGCGGTGGTTATAAAGAAATTATCGCCAAAATTCCTTATAGAGGCGCATATAGTCTCTTAAAATTCGAATCTGGAGGACATCGCGTTCAAAGAATACCACATACTGAGTCTCAAGGCCGAATTCATACTTCCACCTGCACAATCGCTGTAATTCCAGAGATACCAGATATTGAATTACCTAGTATTGATCCTCATGACTTAAGAATCGATAGCTTTCGATCATCAGGTGCCGGAGGACAACATGTAAATACTACCGATTCAGCAATCCGTATTACCCATATACCAAGTGGATTAGTTGTAGAATGCCAAGACGAACGCTCACAACATAAAAATAAAGCTAAAGCATTATCAGTACTGGGTTCGCGATTGCATGCTATTGCAGTGAAGCGTCGACAACAAGAAGTATCTTACACCCGACGTAATTTGCTAGGTACTGGAGATCGATCTGATCGCATTCGCACATATAATTTTCAACAAGGTCGAATTACTGATCATCGTATTTCTTTTACATCATATAAATTAAATGAAATAATGAACGGAGAATTAGATATCTTGATACAACCTATTATCAATCAACATCAATCCGATCAACTTAATAAATTATTAGAGTTAGAATAATGACATGGGATCAATGGTTAAATTGGGCCAATTTAAAACTAAAAAAATCCATCAGCTCAAAGAGAGATGCAGAGATTATTTTAAGCCAAGTTACCAAAAAATCTCGTACCCAATTGTTAGGATTTGGAGAATCACTATTAGAATATGACACTATTATTCAGTTAAGATCTTTAATCTATCGAAGAAAAAAGGGAGAACCTATAGCTTATCTCGTTGGTTCAAAGGAATTTTGGTCCTTAGACCTTAAGGTTTCGCCAGGTACATTCATTCCTAGACCAGATACTGAATGTTTAGTAAAACATGTATTTGATCTATTAAAAGTATCTCACCTAAATGTTTTAGATCTAGGAACTGGAGTAGGCACAATAGCTTTAGCTCTTGCATCAGAACGACCAAACTGGAATATTACAGGGATAGACTGTCAAAAACAAGCATTATTTCTTGCTCATAGAAATAAGCTTTTACTTAATTTTAAAAATGTAAAATTTATATATGGAAATTGGTTTAAATATTTAAGGAAGAAAAAATTTAATCTTATTGTTAGTAACCCACCATATATCGATAAAAATGATTCATGCTTGCAATCTAGCGATATGTTTTTTGAACCTAAAAATGCATTAGTATCAGAACAAGAAGGCTTAGAAGATTTAACAATAATTTGTAAATATTCTACTCAATATTTACGCCAGAATGGATGGCTGGTTTTGGAACATGGATGGAATCAAGGAAATTATATGCGCACGTTATTTTTCAAATTTGGATTTACTCATATCCATACGATACGTGATTATCATCATTATGAACGTGTAACATACGGAAAATGGAAATCTCATTAGAAAATTACGTTAACAAACACAAATAAATAGTACATATTTAACTGACAGAATAATGTGAGTTAAATAAATAAATTAAAAACCAATAAAAAATCACAAATTAAATGACCGTAAAAACAAGATATTTATATCTATAAAAAATCATATTTCTTTGCTGTATAAATATTTAAATTCAACTAATCTTTTATATTAAAATAGATTTACTTGATTAAATTATAGCTAAATAATGATCATTACGTGGCTGATATACTATGGCGTCTTCAATAAATATTAGTACTAATATTAATAAATTTACAATTTTATGATCTTAAAATTAAAAAATATTGGAAATATATACATGCAACAATTAATAGTCAAAATCTCTGACATACAAGTATCCAACAATTTACCGTTTGTATTATTTGGAGGGATGAACGTTTTAGAGTCACGAGAAATAACTATGAAAGTTTGTGAGCATTACGTGAACATAACTCATAAACTTAATATACCGCATATATTTAAAGCATCTTTCGACAAAGCAAATCGTTCATCAATTGACTCATATCGTGGACCAGGATTAGAAGAAGGTTTGCTCCTACTTCAAGAATTACAGAAAATATTTGGAGTCAAACTTATGACTGATGTACATGAAATTTACCAAGTAAAAACTGTATCAGAAGTAGTAGATGTACTACAGATTCCTGCGTTTTTAGCTCGCCAAACTGATTTAATCGCATCTATTGCTCAAACTGGTATGCCAATTAATATAAAAAAACCACAATATATGAGTCCTACACAAATTGTACATATTGTTAAAAAATGTCGTTCATTTAGCAATAAAAAAATTATTTTATGTGAACGAGGAACTTTATTTGGTTATGATAACTTGATAGTGGATATGTTAGGATTCAACGTAATGAATCACGTTTCCAAAGGCTGTCCGATAATAGTAGATGTTACGCATGCTTTACAAAGACGTAATCCATTAAGTCCTATTTCTGGAGGAAGAAATATACAAATTTATGATATAGCTAGAGCTAGCACAGCAGTAGGCATAGCCGGATTATTTCTTGAGGCACACCCCAATCCTCATAGCGCTAAATGTGATGGATCTTCTGCATTACCCTTAAATCAATTAGAAAATTTTTTAACACAAATGAAAGCTATTGATGAACTAGTCAAATCTTTTTGAAATCACATACTTAAAATCTTAAATTAATAATACAAAAATTTTCTAATTGGAAATTATTTTTTTTAAAAAATATACCTAAATTTTATATTTCATGTAAAAATCTTGAATGGATTTTATTTTTAATGCAATTAGGAATGCTTACAATTTTTAAAATTACTATAATCATGATGATATCTGTTTAAAAAATTTTTAATCAAAATTTAAATATATAAATTTAATAATACAAAATATACTAATTATAGTAAAAATTATCATACATACGGTATGGCTAAATCAAACACTTAATGTTTTGACAATTAAAGTTTACTAAGATCAATACCAATTAATAAATAAGAATATAATCCTAAAATAACTTACAATATAAAAATTAACTCAAAAATCATAAAAAATAATATTTATTGATTTTCTAAACTTTGTTGAATATCTATCATTTTTGTTATCATCTAAAATTTTATTATTATATAGATTTTGAACTTTTATTCATGTCCATCAATATTATCATATTAAATGACAATTGTTGATGGATTATATTTATATTACGTATATCATAACTTATTATGATTAATACGTTTACTTCTATAAAAAACCATATTAATAATATTGCAATCTTACATCAGTAAATGTATCAAGAATTATAATGATAAAATATGATTATTTAAATAAACAATATAATACGATAAAGCATATGAAACACTATAAAAGTAGTACCTTGTATCTTTATATAGTAAACCAAAAATAGATATATATTAGTTACCTATAAATATTCATTTTATTTAAAAAAATCTAATGTGTTTTATTTTAAATAAACTTAAACTATCTTGCATTTTATTAGATTTTTAATGTATGTTAATGAACAATTTAAATACAGAATTACCTTGATTTAAAATATTAAATGTATTAAATAATTAATTAAAAAATTATTATCTATTTTTAAAAACTCATAATCTTTATAAACTCAAGATAGCAAGAGTTATTAATCTGCTACAAATAGACTGATCAAATCCAAAGACAACATAACTACTGATTATAAACTCCAGCATTTGGTAAAACATAAAAAAGAATCCACTTCTAAATATGAACCTCTATACACTTCTTATGAAATATATATGTATTAATTAAAAATTAATATTATTATTAATCATTTAAAACACATCAATTAAATTAAACATAGTTTTTAGAATTTTATATTTTTCACATATAATAATATTATGATAGAATGAAATAGGTGTTACTATGCGAGGGGAAAATATTTTATAAACATCAATAAATTTAAAATCTCTACAAGTACTCTATGATTTTATTCAGAATAAATATTTATCCCTATGATGTGATCAGAATAAATATTAAGTATACTATTGTATATTTAATATTTAATGATTCTACATGGCTTATATGTAGAGCATCCAATGAAAAATTTAAAAAATAGACTTAAAACATTTAATTCTATTACAAGAGATGACCGGTATATGATATTCATAGTATGAGTAAATCATGAATACTTGCGACAACCTTGCGAAACGAAAAATCATACAATTATTGTCTATCTCTTCTATAAGTTTATCGAGGTACGCGTCTAAATTTATATAAAAAATTATTTATTTAATCAGACAATAGTTAAGTGTATTGATATTGTCGATTTAATACATCATAATTTAAACATTGGAGTTTATTATACAGAATATGATGTAAAATGGCAGCGATTACTTTCTTATACATATTTATCAAGACACGCAATGAAAAAATTAGTCTATTATAATGCAACCAAATAGATTGCAATCCAATAACAAACATAGGATTTTATTATGACATAGATCTTATATTAATTACCTTTCTAAAGATAACCTAGTAATTATAGGAAACACGGCTAATGCTTACTAATAAAAATACAAATATTATAGCTAATTCTATCTACAAGAAAAATAAAGAAACTTTCTCTATCATTTTCTGAAAAAATATAAAATATTAATTATAAATGAAAAATATTTACCCTATTGAACATGCCAGGTTATATTATCATGAAAAATACATAAATATATATCATGGACTATACATACTTAAACATCAGGGTTATCAGAATTTTAAATTATCTAAAATTTCTGAGTTTTACTGGATAAAAAACAGTAAAATTAAAAATTACACGTATTTGTAGTCTTTATAGAACTAAAAATAATAAAGTATAACTCACAAAAATATGTCACAAGTATCTAAAAAAAATGATCATCGCAACCTTGCGAAACAACTACATTTATACCATACACAAAAAGATGCTCCCGGTATGGTATTTTGGCATCAAAATGGATGGATTTTATTACAAGAATTAAAAAAAATTATACGAACGCAACTTAAAGTGTATGAATATCAAGAAGTGAAAAGCCCTGCCATGATTAATCATACATTATGGAAAAAAACAGGCCACTGGGATAATTACCATGAACATATATTTACTACTTCTTCAGAAAGTCATGACTATTGTATTAAACCGATGAATTGTCCAGGACATATTCAAATTTTTAATCAGGGAATTAAGTCTTATAAAGATTTGCCTTGTCGTATAGCTGAATTTGGAAATTGCTATAGAAACGAACCATCTGGATCTTTACATGGACTCATGAGAACACGAGAATTCACCCAAGATGATGGTCATATTTTTTGTACAAAAACACAAATATTTGACGAATTGAACCATTGCATTAAGATGATGTATGATGTATATAATACATTCAGTTTTAAAAAAATTTTAGTAAAATTATCTACTCGCCCTACCAAACGAATTGGTACAGATTCGACATGGGATACGGCAGAACAACATTTATCTACTGCACTTCAACACAATAATATTTCATTTCAATATCAACCTAATGATGGCGCATTTTATGGGCCTAAAATAGAATTTGCTTTACTTGATTCTTTAGATAGAACTTGGCAATGTGGTACAATACAATTGGATTTTTCATTGCCAAATCTATTAAATGCACATTATATCGATCACCATAATAATCGCGTAGTCCCCGTAATGATTCATAGAGCGATCCTTGGTTCCATGGAACGATTTATTGGTTTAATAACAGAAGAATATGCAGGATTTTTCCCAACATGGTTAGCCCCAACGCAGGTTGTACTCATGAATGTCACTGATCAACAATCTGAATATATTTCTGTTATAGAAAAAAAACTAGTAAATAAAAAAATAAGAACAAAAGTAGACTTGAGAAATGAGAAAATAGGATTTAAAATTCGTTATTACACCTTACAACGCGTACCTTATATGTTAATTTGCGGAAATAAAGAAATGAACCAAAATACAGTAGCTATACGTACATATCGAGGCCAAACATTAAAAAACTGTAATATTGACATATTTATAAAAAAATTACTACGCGAAATTAACAGTTACAGTCTTCATCAAATGGAGGAATAACATATTATTAAATCCGCAAAAAAAATACAATCAATACGATTAAATCGTATTAATAGAGAAATTAGTGCTAAAAAAGTCCGTCTAACCGGAGTAGACGGAAAACAAATTGGTGTGGTTAGTTTATATGAAGCGCTGAAGCAATCCGAAGACATCGGTCTTGATTTAGTTGAAGTTAGCCCTAATTCCGATCCACCTGTGTGTAGAATTATGAATTACGGTAAATTTTTATACGAAAAGAATAAGTCTACGAAAGAACAAAAGAAAAAACAAAAGGTGATTCATGTTAAAGAAATAAAATTCAGACCAGGCACTGATGAAGGAGACTATCAAGTCAAATTGCGTAATTTAATTAAATTCCTTAATGGAGGGGATAAAGTCAAAATCACCTTACGTTTTAGAGGAGGAGAGTTGGTACACCACCAACTTGGCGCAAAGATATTGTACCGAATACGTCATGAATTACATGAGTTAACAACAGTAGAATTTTTCTCTAACAAAATTGAAGGGCGCCAAATGACTATGATTTTAGCGCCAAAAAAGAAATAATAATTTATAGTATCTATATACTAGCGTTAGCACATATAATTAAAAATTATAGAGATTAGCTTATGCGTAAAATTAAAACACTTCAAGCAGCTAGCAAACGATTTAAAATAACAGCTTTAGGGAAATATAAACATAGACATGCTTATATGCGACATATTTTAACAAAGAAATCTACAAAACATAAACGTCATTTACGTCACAAATCTATACTCCCTAAAATTTATGCAACTACAATTATGAAGTATTTACCATACATATAGATTAATGTTGTCTTAATTATTAGGTCAAACTTCAATATATGCCATCGCTTACATTACTAGGAGAGTAATACATATGACACGCGTAAAAAATAGTGTAGTAGCCCGCGCTCGCCATAAAAAAATTTTAAAACAAGCAGCTGGTTACTATGGCGCAAGATCACGTACTTATCGTGTTGCCTATCAATCAGTTATAAAATCTGGACAATATTCTTATCGCGATCGTCGTCAGAAGAAACGTTTATTTCGTCGATTGTGGATTAGCCGCATCAACGCCGCATCACGTAAATATGGCATGTCTTATAATTACTTAATCCATGGATTACAAAAATCTGATGTGTGTATTAACAGAAAAATGCTTGCTGATATAGCTATTTTTGATAAAAAGACTTTCTCTGCCTTAATCGATAAAGCAAAGATTAATCTCGAACATACATAAATCTACTCAATCAGAAATACATGTTTATGAAATATTAAATTCATAATAATAATACAACAAAAATTGGTATTAATAAAATTTAATAATTAATACAATTAATCAAATTAAAAATATCACGCAACTATTAATTATATATATTAAATTAATAAAAACAGCACTATATAAATATAGTGACACGAGGGTATTTATGTCATTAGATCTGGTAAAAAAATTAGTTATACTAGCAAAATCAAATATAATGCAATCTAATAATATAGATGCGTTAGAAGCAATACGTATTAAATTTTTAGGCAAAAAAGGATACCTGAATCAACATATTAAAAATATTAATGATACCCCATCAGATATTAAACCTAAATTAGGCGCAGCTATTAATCAAGCCAAAAAAGATATATACACATTATTTATTGAACAAAAAAATATTTTACAATCAAAAAATATAAAAAACACCTTAATCACCGATACATTAGATGTTACTTTACCAGGACGTTTATCGGATATAGGGACACATCATCCAATAACAAGTACTATAAAACGCATGAAGATTTTTTTTAACACTTTAGGATTCTCCATAATACATAGTCCAGAAATTGAAGATGATTATTTTAATTTCGACTCCTTAAATATTTCTAAATATCATCCTTCCCGAGATGAACATGATACCTTTTGGTTTGACGAAAAACGTTTACTTCGTACACACACCTCCGGCGTTCAAATACGTGCAATGACTAATAAAACTCCCCCAATTCGTATCATTTCTTTTGGACGAGTATACCGCAAAGATTACGATCAAAATCATACACCTATGTTTCATCAAATGGAAGGATTAATGGTGGATTCTCACGTTAACTTCAGTTATCTAAAAAAAATATTGTATGATTTTTTATATAACTTTTTTGAAAAGGATATTATTTTACGTTTTAGACCGTCTTATTTTCCATTTACAGAACCATCGGCGGAAATAGATGTAATGAAACAAGAAACTGGAAATTGGTTAGAACTTTTAGGATGCGGCATGGTACATCCCAAAATATTACATCATGTTGACATTGATACAAAAAAATTTTCAGGATTTGCCTTTGGAATAGGAATAGAACGATTAACAATGCTGCAATATAACATTGACGATATACGAGTTTTTTTTAAAAATGATTTACAATTTCTTGATCAATTTAAGCAATATAAGGATATTTAAATGAAATTTAGTGAAATGTGGATACGCGAATGGACAAATCCACCCATTAGTAGCATTGAATTAGCTGATCAATTAACCATGGCTGGATTTAAAGTTAATGAATTAAAACCTGTTACTAATATTTTCTATGGAATAGTTATTGGTGAAATTGTAGAATGCAAAATACATCCTAATTTGCATAATGCATGGATAACAAAAGTCAATAACGGTGATGATGAATTATTAAATATTGTTTGTGATGCTTCTAATTGTCGTAAAAATATTCGAGTAGTTGTTGCTAAAATAGGAGCAATATTACCAAATGGACGTAAAATTAAATCAAAAACGATACAAGGTAAACAATCAGAAGGGATATTATGTTCTTTCTCAACATTAGGAATCATTAATCACACAGTAGGTATAATAGAATTGCCTGTAAATGCGCCTATTGGAGAAAACTTTTATAACTATTTACGTCTTAATGATAATATTATTGAAATCAACATTACTCCTAATAGAGGAGATTGTCTTAGTATAATCGGAATTTCTAGAGAAATAGCAGCTATAAATCATTTAAAATTAAAAAAAATAAAAATAGAATCAATTATTCCAACAATTAATGATACTATCCCTATTTCTATTGAAGCTCCGGATGCATGCCCGCAATACTTAGGAAGAATTTTAAAAAATATTCATGTTACCGCCCCCACGCCCTTATGGATAGCAGAAAAATTACGTCGCTGCGGAATCTGTGCAGTTAATATAGTTATAGATATTGTTAACTATGTATTACTAGAACTAGGACATCCGATTCATGTGTTTGATTATAAAAAAATTGATGGTAACATAATACGTATACGTATTTCCGAAATCGGAGAAATTCTGACATTATCTAATGATAATTATTTAAAACTATTCCCAAATACAATAGTCATCTCTGATTGTAAAAAACCATTATCAATCGCTGGAACAATCACTCCAAATAAATATTCTATTTGTTCTGAAACTCGTCATATAATGTTACAATCTGCTTTTTTTACTCCGTCTGTTATCGCGAGTCAATCCGCTTTATATCATCTGCATGATCCTTATTCCTTTCGTTATGCACGAGGAGTCGATCCAAGTATATCTAAATTAGCTTTAGATCGTGTCACCTCATTATTAATAAAAAGCTGTGGTGGTTATCCTGGTCCGATAATAAACATAACTCACAAAAGTATGTTGCCAAAACCTACCAATATTATATTAAATCGAGATAAATTAGACAAAATTATTGGATTTCGTATCTTAGATTCAGAAATCACACATATTTTAAAACGACTTGGTTTTCAATCAGAATTTTTAAACAACAGCTGGAAAATACTCCCACCAACTTGGCGTTTTGATATTTCTATAGAAGAAAATTTGATAGCAGAAATAACACGTATTCATGGATATAACAATATCCCTCGTGTTTCTCTTTTCACAAACTTAATAACAGATCGGTCCCATCCATCAACCATACCGTTATCAAGAGTAAAAAATTTATTAATAGATCGCGGTTATCAAGAAATAATAACATATAGTTTCGTAAGTTATGATATTCAAAAATTATTACACCCACAAAAAATTCCATTAATTTTAAAAAATCCAATTACGTTAGACATGTCTACTATGAGGCTATCTTTATGGTCTGGATTAATCAAAACAGTAATATATAATCAAAATAGACAACAAAAACAAATTAAATTATTTGAAAGCGGTATATGTTTTATTCCACAAAAAAATTCTGAAAATCAAGTAAATCAAAATTTGATGATAGCTGGTATACGATCCGGACTCAGATTTAATGAACACTGGGATCTGAAAAAAATATATCCAGTAGATTTTTACGATATAAAAGGAGATGTAGAAGCTGTATTAAACATAACTAATAAGTTACATTATGTTAGATTTAAAAAATATACACATCCCGCACTACATTCCGGGCAAAGTGCAGCAATTTATTTGAAAAATATATGTATTGGATATATTGGAATGATTCATCCTACTATACAAATGAAATTAAATTTACGTTCACAGGCGCTCGTCTTCGAATTGTCGTGGAATATGATTTCTCAATTTATATCATCTAAAATTACTACCATTTCTAAATTTCCTAAAAATTTCCGTGATATTTCTATAATCGTACCAAACAAGGTAGCCTCAGAATCTGTCATTACTGAATGTAAAAAAATTGCTAACGAAGATCAATTAATTGACATCAAGTTATTTGATGTTTACAAAGGCCAAAATATTGCAAAAGGTTTTAAAAGTTTTACTATTAGATTATTTTTACAAAGTAAAACCCATACTTTAAAAGAAGAAGAAATTTCTGATATTGTTAACAAATGTTCGATAATTTTGAAAAAACGTTTCCACGGCACCTTGAGATGATAATATTTGTATTGTTATTATTATCGTGTTTAAATCCTGTTTTCATATTATTCTAACGAAAATGATCAATAAATGAGTTGTAGATCAATGTATTGCATATATATATATATATATATATATATGCCCTTTAATTCTTGTAATCGCTTAACCTTTCAAGAATAAAAAAACTCGTATACTACACATAGTAGATATGCATATAGATAATTAATGCTATATATATATAGCATTAATTATCTAAAAAAATAAAAATACCTATATCTTGTCTTAAAATTCATTGAATAAAGATTTTAAATTTATATAAAAAATATTTAACTGTTTTATATATAAAATATAATATCTCTATCATAATAGATAATATATTTTATTGTAATAATATTTAAAATAATGATGAAACTTATATTCATTACCATTCATTGAACTATTTGTGTTCGTTATATATAATTTATAAATTAAAAAATATATATAAAAATTTGTTTTCAATGCTGATAATTTAATAAAAAATAATTTAATAATGACTATTATTAGTGATAGTATAATTGTATTTCAGATATAAGATTTGCGCTTAAATATTAAGTATTGACAAAGGAGAAGCTATGTGTTCTTTGCGATTATTATTATCTGACTCTTACGATCCCTGGTTTAATTTATCACTTGAAGAATATATTTTTAAAAACATACCTAAAAATCAATCTATACTATTTTTATGGAGAAATCAAAATACAGTAGTTATAGGACGCGCTCAAAACGCATGGAAAGAATGTAATACTCGTCGTATGGAACGAGATGGAATTAAATTAGCTAGAAGAAATAGCGGGGGCGGCGCTGTGTTTCATGATTTAGGCAACACTTGTTTTACTTTTATTTCTACTCAAGAACATTATGATAAGAGCGTGTCCTATAATATAGTTTTGAATGGATTAAGTTATATTGGAATTCAGGCTATTATTTCTGGGCGAAATGATATTGTCATACGTACAGCGAATGGAGAACGTAAAATTAGTGGGTCTGCATATCGTGAAACATCTGGACGTAAATTTCATCACGGTACATTACTTTTACACGTTGATATTGATAAACTCGCTTATTATCTTAATCCAGATTTTAAAAAATTAAAAACCAAAGGGATTACCTCTATTCGATCAAGAGTTGCTAATTTAAATGAATTCAAACCTGGTATTAATCACCAAGAAGTATGTCGAGGATTAACAGAAGCATTTTTCCAGCATTATGGTATGAGAGTAAAACCAGAAATATTATCTATAGATAATTTCTGTAAAATCCCAGAATTTTTTCAACAATTCAGCAAACAACGTGACTGGAACTGGAATTTTGGTAGCGCTCCTGCATTTACGCATCAATTGGATACCCGTTTTGATTGGGGCAGCGTAACATTACATTGCGACATAGAGCGTGGAATCATTCATCGTAGCCACATTTTTACTGACAGTTTAGACCCAGGTCCTTTAGAAATATTAGCAGCAAAATTAGTAGGTATCCCATATAACAGTAAAAGCATTCTACGTTGCTGTAAAGAATGGATGCAAAGCTGGCCTCAATACAAAAAAGAATTATCAGAGGTTTCTAATTGGTTAATCAAAACAATATCTTAATTCACTGTTAATTTTGACTGAGCTCTAATTTTCGTTAAGTTTTTAAGATTTTTAACATAATTACATATATGTGATTATATGTATTAATTATAACTAGATTCATATGAAATATCTGCGATTAATTTTTTAAAATTAATCACTTATATATGCTACTATAATATGTTATATTATAGTAGGAATCTTCAAATTAGTTGCATTTTTACTATTTAAAATAGGAAAATCAATGGTAGAAGGATACTATAAAACCTGTCTTTATGCACAATTTTATTAAAATAGATACTGCGCTAAATTTCAAATAATCATTACATGTGCATGGAAATTTATAAAAATGAATATATGATGATAAATTATCATTCTAATATAATTAGATATGTAGAGTCATATCCTTACGTACACATTTTTATAATTTTATATGTATTTATGCAATCAAAAACAATTGAGTATTTACTATGATAAATAGTTGCATAATAAATTCAAAGGAATTTATCATGAAAAATGATGTCAAAAAAATTATACACTGCATATCCAAAAAACATATTTCTTGGAATGGCCTAACACTAACTGATGCGGCAGCGCAACAAATTCTTCACTTAAAAAATAAAGATCCTAATATATTAGGATTAAAAGTAACCATAAAAAAATCAGGATGCGCAGGATTTACATATCTCATGGATAAAGTTATGTCATTAGACGATAATAACCTAATGTATGAACGTAACGGCGCTAAATTATTCGTGCCACTATACGCCATGCCATTTGTCGATGGAACCGAATTAGATTATGTACGAGAAGGATTAAATCATATGTTTAAATTTAATAATCCTCAGGCTCAACATTCCTGTGGGTGCGGTGAAAGTTTTAGTATTTAAAAAACAGGTATTATTATGATACGCAATAACTCTAACATATATAATGTTAACAACAATTTATCTAAGAATAATAATTCGTATTATAAAGAAGGGTTTTTTACTACATTAAATAATGAAGAACTCAAGCAAGGTATTAATAAAGATATAATATACGCTATTTCAAAAAAAAGATTAGAACCCAAATGGATGCTAGAATTTAGGCTTTCAGGTTATTATGCTTGGTGTAATATGAAAGAACCGCATTGGTTAAAAGGGAACTATCAAAAACTTAACTATAATTCCTATAGCTATTTTTCTGCTCCGGCATGCGCAACTACACAAAAAACCCATAAAATACAAAAAAATACAAACCCTTTTTTAAATAAATCAAAATACTTAACCAAAGAAGTAGAACAAACCTTTAACAAATTAGGAATCCCAGTATATGAAAAAGGAAACGTAGCGGTTGATGCTATATTTGACTCAGTTTCTGTATCTACTACATTCCGTAATACTTTACTAAAAAAAGGTATTATTTTTTGTTCATTTCACGACGCTATTCGAGATTACCCAGATTTGGTACGCCAATATTTAGGAACTGTAGTATCTTTTAAAGATAACTTTTTTGCCGCACTTAATGCTGCGGTTGTGTCTGATGGTACATTTGTATATATTCCTAAAAATGTACGTTGTCCTATGGAATTATCAACTTACTTCCGTATGAATTCTAAAAAAACCGGACAATTTGAACGTACTATTTTAGTTGCAGATACAGGTAGCTATGTGAGCTATATTGAAGGATGTTCGGCGCCAATCCACAATAATTATCAACTTCACGCAGCAGTTGTGGAAGTGATCGTACTAAAAGATGCTCAAGTAAAATATTCAACGGTACAAAATTGGTTTTCTGGCAACCAAAACTCTCAAGGTGGCATTTTAAACTTCGTTACTAAACGAGCGCTATGTTCTGGAGAAAATGCTAAAATGTCGTGGACTCAATCTGAATCTGGCTCTGCTATCACTTGGAAATATCCTAGTGTAATTTTAAAAGGAAAAAACTCTATTGGAGAGTTTTTTTCAGTCGCTGTTACCAATGGTACACAACAAGCAGATACTGGAACAAAAATGATTCATATAGGAGAAAATACGCGTTCAACCATTATTTCAAAAGGCATTGCTCTTGGAAACAGCCAAAATACTTATCGAGGACTAGTTAAAATTATGAAAACTGCTTCAAATTCACGCAATTTTACACAGTGTGATTCTATGTTGATAGGTAAAAAATGTAGTTCTCATACCTTTCCTATCATTGAATCACATAACAATCATTCACAGTTAGAACATGAAGCTACAACTTCACGTATCAGCGATAATCAACTGTTTTATTGCCGGCAACGCGGAATTAATGAAGATGATGCTATTTCTATGATTGTAAATGGATTTTGCAAGGATATATTTTCTAAATTACCTTTAGAATTTTCTGTAGAAGCACAAAAATTACTAGAAATTACTTTAGAACACAGCGTTGGATAAAATTTATAATGCAAGCACTTGCCTTAATCATAGTCATTCAAAACAGGAGAAGTCGTGATGCTATTAATAAAAAATTTGAATGTCAACGTAAAAAGTATATCTATTCTAAAAAAATTAAATTTAGAAATTAATCCCGGGGAAATACACATCATCATGGGACCTAATGGATCAGGAAAAAGTACATTATCTGCCACATTATCTGGTCAAAAAGATTATGTTGTTACTAATGGAGAAATATTATTTAAAAATAAAAATTTATTACTCTTGAAGCCAGAAGAACGTGCAGGAGAAGGAATTTTTGTAGCATTTCAGCATCCAGTAGATATTCCAGGAATCAGCAATCAATCATTTTTACACCACGCCGTTAATGCTGTACGTAAATATAGACACCAACCTCTTATGGATCGGTTTGATTTTACCCAACTCGTTCAAAAAAATATGACATTATTAAAAATGCCTAATGACCTTTTGACTCGATCAGTAAACGTTGGATTTTCTGGAGGAGAAAAAAAACGTAATGATATTCTTCAAATGATGATGTTAGAACCATTACTATGTATTCTTGATGAAACAGATTCTGGTTTAGATATTGATGCAATAAAAATTGTTTATAATAGCCTTAATATATTAAGCGATAAAATACGTTCATTTGTCATTATTACGCATTATCAAAGAATTTTAGAATATATTAAACCGGATTATGTTCATATTCTACATAAAGGTCATATTGTAAAATCTGGTGATATCTCTTTAGTCAAAAAGCTTGAGGAAAAAGGCTATGGTTGGTTGTCTGGATAATAAAAATCGAGTATTAAACGAATGGTACGAATTATTTAAACAAAAAAATAATATTAATTCAAATTTGTCACATAAATATTGGGAACGTATTAAAATACTTGGATTACCGAATATTAAAAAGGACAATTGGAAACATACTGCATTTGAAGAATTTTTAACATATAATTTTGAATTTTCTAAAAATTTTGAATTAAATACACCGCAATATGAAAAATTAAGTTTTCCAATAGATGCTTATCGCTTAACATTTATCAACGGTCTATTTTCACCTGAATTAAGTGATAAAAATATTGATCCATGGATCCTCAAAATCAATCGTAATCCCAATCGGCATAATATGACTGATCCCATTCAACCAGAAATATTTTTATATCTAACTGAATACTTAAGTGATGCAACAATACAGATAAATTTACCTACAAAAAAAATAACAAAAAAACCATTATATTTACTATATATTAATGAAGGATCTAACATAAAAAATAAATTAGTTACATCTCATTATCATCACCATCTTCAAATTGGGCACGATTCTAACACATGCGTCATAGAACATTTTATTAGTATAAATAAAAACGGTCATTTCAGTGGCGCCCGTATGTCTATGACAACAGGAAAACGATCTAAATTAGATCACGTCAAATTAATATGTGAGAATAATGCAAGTTATCATATAGCACATAATGATATTAATATAGGACAATTTTCAAATGTAAACAGTAGTATCTTTGTTATTCTTGGTCCTAAATTTACATCTCATCAAACCAGCGCTCAAATCAATCACGCAGGATCATCTTTATCATTAAATAGTTTACTTTTTCTATCAGAACAAGATATTGGAAACATATGCACTTATTTAGAACACAACAATCAAGAATACGCATCAAGCAGGCAATTACATAAAATAATAGCATGTAATTACAGTACTGGTGTATTTAATGGGCTAATAAAAGTAAATCCAGATTCTATAAAAACTGATGGAATAATGATAAACAATAATTTATTGTTAAACCAAGATGCAACTATTAATAGTATACCTAAACTTGAAATTTACTCAGACGATGTAAAATGCAGCCATGGAGCAACAATAGGGCACATTGATACCGATCAGCTATTTTATCTAAGCACACGCGGTATTCCAAAAAAAGATGCTTTAAGAATGCTTATTTATGCTTTTGCTATTGAAATTATAGGATCACTTGAAAATACTATGTTACAGAATATTGTATTGACGAAAATCAATAAAGCTTTAACAAGGATCATAATATGATAACTTATCCTATAGAAAAAATTAGATCAGATTTTCCTATACTGAACCGAATGGTAAATCAATACCCTCTTACTTATCTGGATAGCGCCGCATCTTCTCAAAAACCTAATATTGTCATAGACTCACAAACTCATTACTATCGTAATGAGTATGCTGCCGTGCATCGAGGTATTCACACGTTGAGTATTGAATCAACTAATCAAATGGAAACAGTACGCTTATATATAGCTAATTTTATTAATGCATCTAAAGAAGAAATTGTTTTTGTCAAAAGTACTACTGAAGCTATTAACTTAATTGCCAACAGTTGGGGACACAATTTTATAAATTATGGAGATAATATTGTTATTAGCGAAATGGAACACCATGCCAATATCGTTCCATGGCAAATATTATCAAAACATAAAAAAATTATATTACATTATATACCATTAACTCCTAACGGTACATTAGATATATCCAGATTATCCAAAATTATAAATAATCGTACTCGACTCTTATCGATATCACATATTTCTAATGTTTTAGGAACAATTAATCCATTAACAGAAATAATTAGTATAGCACGAAAAAAAAGTGACACTCTAATCTTAATAGATGGCGCACAAGGCATCGTACATCAATCAGTAGATGTACAAAAATTAGATTGTGATTTTTATGTATTTTCTGGGCATAAAATATACGGGCCTTCTGGTATTGGCATTATGTATGGAAAAAAAGAATTACTTCAAAAAATGCCCCCATGGATAGTAGGAGGCGGAATAGTGCGAAATGTAAGTTTAATTCAAGATACAACATTTATAGATTCTCCTTGGAAATTTGAATCAGGATCTCCTAATATTAGTGGTATCATAGGATTAGGCAATGCTATTAAATACATCAATACAATAGGTGTTGACAAAATTTATAATTACGAAGATCAATTAATGTGTTACGCTGTAGACACATTAAAAAAAATTCCAAATTTAATGCTATACGGACCAAGTACACGAGTTGGTATTATTGCTTTTAATTTAGGAACGCATCACTCATATGATATTGGGATGTTATTAAATCAATATGGCATTGCCATACGCACAGGACATCATTGCGCAATACCTATTATGAATTATTTTAAAGTACCAGGTATGTGTCGCGCATCATTAGCCATGTACACAAACAAAGAAGATATTGATCGTCTAGTACATGGACTAATTAAAGTGCAATATTTACTGAACCAATGAACAATTATTCTAATAACGATGACAAAGTTTCCAACAAAAAACCAATTATTAAAAAATTTCTTAAGTTGTATTAATTGGGAAGAAAAATATATATATATAATTGATCTTGGAAAGTTATTACCTGCATTCCCAGAAAATATGCGTACACAAAAATATTTAATCTCTGGGTGCCAAAGCCAAACATGGATTGCTTTGATTACTTCTACAGTACCTCATGAAAAGTCGATCAAATTATATGGATATAGCGATTCTTCTATCGTTAAAGGAATCATCACGATAATATTCAGCTTATATCAAGGATTAAGTTTACAAGAAACCGCCAACTTTGATGTTAAACCCTTTCTAATAAATCAATTACAATTAAAACAAAACTTAAGTATGTCCCGATCTCAGGGAATACACTTGATACTAGACTCTATACGATCCCAAGCCGAATCCTCTCTGTAAACTATAACCCATCTCTCATTTTAAATATTATTTATAATATAATCTAACTAATAAATGGATGCTGCATTATTATTTACTTTTAAAGGATTCTTACACATATATACTTTTCTCCACATTTTTTCCCATTACTTATGATAAGAAGTAATTTGATTGTCAATACGTTGATTAGCTCGTGCTGCTTCATTTTTCGTTTTCTCTATTTCAGGGCGCAAAACATCAATGTCATTACTTATTTGATCAATTCTCTCGTTTAAATCATGTACTTCAGAAGACAATTCTTGTATTTTAGTTGTGCTCGCACAATTAACCAACACAAAAGAACTTAAAATAACGACAGAACATATTAATCTATTACGATTCATCTTTAATACTCTCCTATATTAAACATACTTTAGTAATTTCACTTATATAAAAAACACAACTAGTAGATAATTATTTATTAGTTTTTAACAAACACTCCACTATTGTATCATATTAATTACGTTACATTGATCATCTGATCATAAAACAATAGAATCAATTTAAATCAATATAAGGATTAAGTGATAATCTTTTTAATTAATTCCTTTCCTACATATAAACAACATCTTACTATCATTTTAATCTGATACGTTTATCGATAACTAATGCGTTCTAATGGACTTGAACCATCGACCTCTACCATGTCAAGGTAGCGCTCTAACCGCCTGAGCTAAGAACGCACAACAATATAATTTTAATAATCCATCCCCTCAAATAGACTGTATTATTATTAATTGGCATTATCCATTTCTTACCGTCCTACAACCTAACCAGAATGATTTACTAAAAACCACACTTATACATGGTAAAATACATGTAATTCTATCATACGTCAAATGTTTTAAGAATATCTTATGTTACAAAAGTGTGTTTTCGATCTCATCGATTTAAAAATCATTTCAAAGTGATATTTAACAAAAAAGAGACATATGCTATAATAACATTATATATAATTTAAAATAATATTAAATAGTATTTGAAAAATATGTTTTCAGGTATTATACAAGCTGTTGTTCCAGTTCATACAATTTATGAAGCAACCAATTCTAAAACATATACAGTTATATTGCCCACGTATCTGCTCTCAAATTTAAAAATTGGCTGCTCTATATCAAATAATGGATGCTGTTTAACTGTTATTGCCATGAAACATAATTTAGTTAGTTTTAATGTAATACATGAAACATTAAAATTAACTAATATGAGTATATTAAAATCAGGAGATTTAATAAATATAGAAAGATCGATTGGTTATCATTCTGAAATTGGTGGGCATTTAATGAGCGGACATATTGATTGCACTGGGAAAATTATAAAAATAATTACTTCAAAAGATAACAAAATAATATGGTTTAGTATAAAAAAAAAATACCTTAAAAAATATGTCTTACAACAAGGATCAATTGGTGTAGACGGAGTAAGTCTTACAGTAAGTAAAATATTCAATAATTATATACGTATTTGTTTAACTCCATACACTGCAATACAAACAACGCTTGGCGGAAAAAAAATAGGTAACATAGTAAATATTGAAGTTGACATTATCATAAAATCTGTTATAAACAGCTTTGAAAGGACGTTGTCCATTATTAATTTTCAAAAAAAATAACTAATGTTTATCAACATACGAGGTTTTATGAACACAAATTAATATATGATAAATTAATCAGGATTTATGTTAAATCATTAAATACTTCATCTACATTGAAAGAAATAAGATTCACATAATTGAACCCCCATTAAGTATAATGTAAACTTTTAACACAAATAAAACATGAACAATGCAATAGAAAAAATTAAAAATCAAATCAAAGAAAATCCTATCGTTTTATACATGAAAGGTACACCTAGTGTTCCTAAATGTGGCTTTTCATCAAAAGCCGCGCAAATCTTATCTACTTATACTCAATCATTTTTTTACGTTGACGTATTGATTCATGTAGATGTTAGAAGCGCTCTTCCAATATTTGCTAATTGGCCCACTTTTCCTCAATTATGGGTAGAGGGAAAATTAATAGGTGGGGCTGACATCATAATCAACATGAGTCACAGCGGTAAACTAAAAACTCTCATTGATCAGGTTAAACTAAAACATAATTTAAATTATACAAATACATAAAATCTATATAAACATAATAAAAAATATATTTTATATTTAAATTTATAACTCTTCTTTATAGCGAAAGAAGAGCGTAAGCAAATACCGAGTTATTTTATAATGACATTAAGACTCAATACAACAAGGAGTTAATGGCCAACCACCAAGTCTCTTCCATTTATTTACCAATTCACAAAATAACATCGCGGTTCGTTCAGTGTCATATAATGCAGAATGTGCTTTGTTTTTATCAAAACAAACACCCGCGCGTTCACACGCCTTAGCTAATACAGTTTGACCGAATACTAATCCACTCAAAGTAGCTGTATCGAACATAACAAAAGGATGAAATGGATTGTTTTCCATAAAACTTACGCGTTCTATTGCTGCCATTAAAAAACTATGATCAAAAAAAGCATTATGCGCCACGATAATAGCACGACTACACTCTTGAGTTTCAATACCCTGGCGCACCATTTCAAAAATTTCATGCAACGCTTCTTGCTCTGTCACTGCAGCTCTTAAAGGACTATTTAAATCAATTCCATTAAACGCCAATGATTCTGGCTGAATAATAGCTCCAGGAAATGATTTAATATGAAAATTAAGAGAACCATCCACATATAGCCAACCGTATTCGTCCATTTTAAGTGTAACAACAGCAATTTCCAATAAAGCATTAGTATTAGCATTAAGACCTGCAGTCTCTACATCAACTACAACTGGATAAAATCCGCGAAATCTTGCTCGAAGAGTATTGTGATCATCTTTACAAATCATTTTATTATGAGATATATTACATTACATAAACAGTTAATACTACCATAAATTCTAATTACATTTTCATATTTATCGTGTAAAAATGTTTGTTTGAATATTTTATTCAAAATTAAAAAATAACTATTTTATTAAAACAACGTATTTTTTTATCTAAGACAGAATCTTATATAAATATGTCTTAAATTAAAATATTTATTTCTTTTTAAGATAGTCACGTATGCTGATACTCATTATTTAATCACTACAAGATATTAAAATCTGCAACAAACAAACTACAATTTATTTATATAAAAATAAATGCTTATTAAGTATTTACATAACTCATAAAAAAAATAACGAACAACACCAAGTTGATTTATAAAAACACATTTCTTTTAGTAATTTAATTGTTTGCAATCGAACTTCTGAAACTAATATTGTAACATAAATAACTAAACAAACAATTTTTTTTAAATAATTATTTTACTACAATTATAATTTTTACTTATTATATATAAGTATATTCCATTCAATAAATTATTTTTAATACAAGTATTAAAAATAATTTACATACAATAATAAATGTATGTTATACTTTAATGAATTAAATTATACATAATAACGTATCTAATTGATAAACTATGATAACAATCGTTATACAATAATTTTTATTAAATTATATTAAAAATCATATTATGGATGCGATTATCGCTATAATCACACGTTTATATATTATTATCCACTTGTCTAAAACAAACAAAATATCTAAAATAAAGTAAACTCAATTATAAGGAAAGGAAAATTGGAATCACCATTAGGATCGGATTTAGCACGCCTTGTAAGAATATGGCGTGCTTTAATTGATCATCGTTTAAAACCTTTAAAACTTACACAAACACATTGGATTACATTGCATAATATTTGTCAATTACCTCCGGAACAGTCTCAAATACAATTAGCAAAAGCCATAGGAATAGAACAACCATCTTTAGTACGCACACTCGATCAACTTGAAGAAAAATCACTAATTATAAGACATACTTGTGTGAATGATCGACGAGCTAAGCGAATTAAATTAACTGATAACGCTAAACCTGTTATTAATGAAGTAAATCGTGTTATTTCTACCACTAAAAACGAAATTTTTAGCGGAATTAGTCATGAGGAAACAATTTTTCTAAATAAAATTATCTCTAAATTAGAAAAAAACATTATAAATTTACATAATAAAAATTAAAAAATATCATATACTTAAAAACATACATATCTTTTAACAACATTAAATAAACTTTTATATCTTATTTTCAAGATATCATATAAGCATGTATGCGATATATATATTGTGAAATACGCTGAACTATATCATCATTCATCAATTAAATAAACAATGACTCTTTGTTGACTTACATAAGTATGTACCTGAATATTTATCAATAAATTAAACTTTATTATAAGAAATTAAAACTAATAGAACTACTATTACAGACTTTGTAGTACTGCTTGTTTATTTAAATATAAACAAAAATGTGTTATTATCTTTTGCAACAACCAGTATAACACCATATTTTATGCTAATAAAAAAACCTAACATTTCTAATATCAGACGAGAATATACATCTGGACAACTGCATCATGCAGATTTGACTACTCAGCCTATTCAGTTATTTTCAGTATGGCTACATCAAGCGTATTTTTCAAAAATACCTGATCCTACCGCAATGTGTTTAGCTACAGTAGATCACACTGGTCAACCCTATCAACGTGTGGTGTTATTGAAGAATTTTACTAATCAAGAAATGATATTCTATACTAATCTTAGTAGTCGCAAGGCTATGCATTTAGCCAATAATCCAAAAGTTAGTTTATGTTTTCTTTGGAATATTATAGATAGGCAGGTAATAATAACAGGGAGTGCTAATAAACTTCCAGAAAAAGAAGTATTAAAACATTTTTATACACGCCCAAAACACAATCAAATTAGCGCATGGATATCTAATCAATCTAAAGTTATTTCCTCTAAAGATTTACTAGAAAACAAATTTTTAGAATTCAAAAAAAAACATCTCCATAAAAAAGTACCATTCCCCGAATTTTGGGGCGGATATAAAATTAATATAAATAGCATAGAGTTCTGGCAAGGCGGAACACATCGATTACATGATCGATTCATATATCAACGATATAAACATACATGGCGTATTTACCGTTTATCTCCGTAATTACAATTACAATTTCAGTGAATTTATAATATATAAAATATAACTAAACTTAATAAAATATTATTAACTTTTTATAAATACACATAAATACTCTTGATTGCTATACTAAAACTATACTTGTATGAATAATAAAAATATTAATATAATACAACATTTATATGAACGTGATTTAATAGCACAAATTACAAAGCAAGAAGCATTAATTAAAATATTACAATCAAAATCCATTACTTTATATTGCGGGTTTGATCCGACATCTGACAGCCTACATATAGGCCACTTAGTTCCTCTGTTATGTTTAAGACAATTTCAAACATTTGGGCATCGCCCTATAATTTTACTAGGAGGGGGTACTGGATTGATTGGAGATCCAAGTTTTAAAGACTCGGAACGAAAACTCAATTTAATTGAAACGGTACAAAAATGGATAGAAAAAATCAAATGCCAAGTATCTTTATTCGTAGATTTTTCTCACAGTCAATATTCGCAAGCTTGTATAGTTAATAATTACGACTGGCTATCTTCTATATCTCTCTTAACCTTTTTAAGAGATATTGGTAAATTTTTTTCTGTAAATAAAATGATAAATAAGGACGCTATAAAAAAACGGTTACAACAAAATAATTACGGGATTTCTTATACTGAATTTTCCTATAATTTATTACAAAGTTATGATTTTACTTATTTACATAAAAATTATGACGCAATACTGCAAATTGGGGGTTCTGATCAATGGGGCAATATTATATCAGGTATTGATTTGATACGTCGCATATATAAAAGAAGCACTTACGGTCTAACCATGCCTTTGCTGACCAAAGCTGATAACACTAAATTTGGAAAAACAGAAAACCATACTATATGGTTAGATGCAAAAAAAACCAGCCCTTATACATTTTATCAATATTGGATCAATACTTCTGATAAAGAAGTATATCGTTTTCTTAAATTTTTTACTAATATCGATATAGATACAATTAATATTTTAGAAAAAGAAGATAGCATGAAAAATAAAAAACCACAAGCTCAAATTATATTAGCAGAAGAAATTACCCGATTAGTTCATGGAAAATCAGGGTTAAAAACAGCTCAAAAAATTACTAGCAATCTCTTTACAGGGCAAATACATAAACTCACTTTAGATGATTTCAAACAACTATTTCAAGATGGCGTACCGACCATACTGCTGAAAGCAGGTATTACATTGCAACAAGCATTGGTAGAATCTAAATTAGTAGCGTCTCGAGCACAAGCACGAGAATTGATTTCATCTAATAGCATCACTATAAACTCAAAAAAACAATTAAAAACAGAATATATTTTTTGTGCCACCGACAGATTATATGATCAATTTACATTATTAAGACGTGGAAAAAAACACTATTGCTTAATCACATGGGAATGACCTAGTTTAGATCCAATATATATTATGTATATAACTATCTATTTTGTTTGAAAATATAAATGTAATTTCATACAATTCTCTATTACACTATGCGAGTACTTTGATTATATCACTTCTACTATAATATAGATCATTTTTTTCCCTTAAATTCACACAAATCTTTAATCACACAAACACGACAATTTGGTTGTCTAGCTCGGCAAACATTCCTACCATGCAGTACTAACCACTGATGACAGTTTCTTTGAAATTCTTTTGGTACTACCGACAATAATTTTTTTTCTACAGACAAAACATTATTTCCTACCGCAAAACGACTGCGATTACAAAATCTAAATACGTGTGTATCTACTGCAATTGTAGACCAACCGAAAACTAAATTTAAAATAATATTAGCAGTTTTACGTCCAACTCCAGGTAAAGATTCTAAATCAACACGATTTGACGGTAATATACCATTGTATTTTCCTACCAACAAACTACAAGTTTCAATAATATTTTTAGATTTAGTATTTGATAAACCAATAGATTTAATATAATTTTTGACCCCATCGATACCCAAACGCAACATACCTTTTGGTGTATTAACTGCTTTAAACAAACTCTTTGTCACTTTATTAACTTGTACATCACTTGTTTGTGCCGACAGTAATACTGCGATCAATAACTCAAATTCCGATCGATAAACTAATTCAATAACCGGATGAATATTATTATCCCGTAATTTGCATAAAATCCGATAACGTTTAACGTGATTCATTGAATGCACTAAATTATTTTATAACGTTTTATTAAAGATACTTATAATATTTATTATCACTCAATCTACTTATATTATTCAGTTCTAATAATAATTAGAACACTTCTGAAGAACTAATCATATTTTCTGGGCAAACCCACGAGTCAAACTGTTGATCATTGACATAACCCAATTGTAACGCAGCTTCCTTTAAACTTAACCCTTCCTCATGCGCCTTCTTAGCAATTTCTGCTGACTTATCATATCCAATATGCGGACTCAACGCAGTAACCAACATCAGTGAACTATTGAGTAATTCTTTAATTCGTTCATGCTTCGGTTGAATCCCTACAATGCAATATTTATGAAAACTTTCTATACCATCCGCCAGTAAACGTACCGATTGTAAGAAATTATATATAATCAGTGGCCTATATACATTTAATTCAAAATGTCCAGATGCACCTCCAATATTTATACTAACATCATTCCCCATAATTTGAGAACACAACATAGTCATAGCTTCACATTGCGTTGGGTTAACTTTTCCAGGCATAATCGAGCTACCTGGTTCATTTTCAGGAATACTTAATTCACCTATACCACATCGAGGGCCAGAAGATAATAAACGCACATCATTAGCAATTTTCATCATAGAAACGGCTAAACCCTTCAAAGAGCCATGACTGTGCACCAATGCATCACATGTCGATAACGACTCAAACTTATTTGGTGCACTAACAAAATTATATTTAGTAATAGATGATAATACCTCAACAACACGGCCGGCATATTCCGGATGAGTGTTTAGACCAGTCCCTACTGCTGTTCCGCCTAACGCTAATTCACACAAATGAGGTATAGTAATTTCTATGTGGGCTATGTTATGCTGCAGCATAGATACCCAAGCAGAAATCTCTTGTCCCAAAGTCAGTGGAGTAGCATCTTGAAGATGGGTACGACCAATTTTAATAATGTTATTAAATTCAACAGATTTATCAAATAAAGTTTTTTTTAACATCTTAACTTTAGGTATTAATTGCTCATTTAAAGTAACTACCGCTGCAACATGCATTGCGCTAGAGAAAACATCATTGGAACTTTGGCTTTTATTAACATGATCATTTGGATGAATAAATTTTTTATTTGCATTGTGTTCGCTGCTTAATAATTCATTAGCTCGATTAGCTAAAACTTCATTCATATTCATATTGCTTTGAGTCCCAGATCCAGTTTGCCAAACTGATATTGGAAATTCGTCCTTATGTATTCCAGATAGTACTTCATCTGCTGATTGAATAATTGCTTGAGCCCGTTCACAATCTATCAGTTTCAAATCATAATTTACTTGTGCTGCCGCCATCTTGATTTGGGCCAACGCTTTAATTAACGAGAAAGGAATTTTTTCACTAGAAATATTAAAATATTTTAATGCACGTTGTGTTTGCGCCCCCCATAATCGATCGTTCGGTACTAAGATTGCACCCATAGTATCCTTTTCAACACGCATCGCCATAATAATATCGCCTACTTAATTATAAGAATATTAATTAATTTTTATTAATTATATAAATATGACATTTATTTCTATCACATATATACAATGATATCATTTTTAAGTGAAATTTCTATTCAAAACATTGATTATTTAATTTATAATTTTGTATATATTAATTAATTGTGTATAACAATAAAATAGAAAATACAAATATACTGTATGCACACAATACAAAATACGTTAATTTAAATTTTAAACATGCCGACATTTATTATATTAGGAATAATATTTCAAATATTTACATATAACAAAATCGCTTGGGGTAGCACAGTCAAAGAGCATATTAAACTCAACGTTAGTAGCAATATATTTCAAGATGATTTATATCAAAAAGAGATAAAATTGCACACTCACGACCATATACATCATACTCTTAATTTTTATCCCCAAACAACAAACAAACTGCGCGCTCATGCATATAATTATCGATCTCCATTTTCTTCTACTTACAAATCTAAAATTCAATTACAAAATGATTCAATCAATATGTTTCATTCGTTTTACACGCAGCGTAGCAAACACAAAACAAACTTATCTTTTATGCAATTAGGGATACACAATCTTTTATCAGAACAAATTTTTAATTTTGGAGGAGGAAAAAGACATCTAACTCACGACAAATACGCTATTGGATACAATACTTTTTATCATTGCCCTATTTCTAAACAAAGCAGTCAACCATATTCAATTAATGTTGGTGTAGAATGTTGGCTATATAATACATTATTCATGTTAAATAATTATTATAATTTAAACAACATCTTTGATCCTGAAACATCATCATATCAATGTAACACACATTATCCAAAAAGTGGTCATCAATTATATATACAAACTAAATTTCCACACTTCTTCGAAGTTACTGGAAAAATAAAATTGGAACAACTTATTTATGAAAAAAAATATAAAAAAATTTTCAATAAAAAAAATAATGACTATTATTTATCGTTAGATCTAAATTATCAACCCATTCCCATACTGGGTTTTAGCATAAATAATATTTTTGTAAACAAGCAATATAATAATACTATTTTCCGGGTATTAATAGATTACCAATTCGGTACTCCTATTATGGAACAAATTAATTATATGAATAACAAAAATAAATCAATACTGAATGACCTTGATGCTATAATACAACCGTTTATACCTACGTTCGTTCTACACGATTATATTTCCATTAACGATCATAATCACCTTCCATCCTCGCGATATACTCACAAAATAATAGGTTATCCCGGAGAAATTAAAACAATTAAAGTCGATGACAATAATGATCAATATATGCGATGGGATTGTGAATCATTGGAAAATCACGGAGGTAATATTGTTGCATTAACAAATAATACTTATGCGCTCTATTTCCCAAACTATCCTATTAAACAAGAAGACAATGTTTTTATTTCATATGTTACTAATAACGCAACACAAGGCCCTCAAGAACATAAAAAACAAAGCATACATATTGTGGTTATAAATTTTCCACAAAAAAAAATATTGAATACAAATACACGAAAAAATGATGCGTCTATTATTAACATTAATAATGATTCTGGAATTAACGTTACAGGAAATACAGCCGAACATACATTAATTCATCATAACGATAATCAGCATAGCATAAAGAACAATACATCAGTCTCACATGTCATTGCATCGCAGCCACAGCATGATATATGTAATACTCCAACAGAAAACGCTCAGAATACTACAATAGACGATGATCACGGCGAATTTTCAGCTCCCCCCCCTCCTCCCATGCCTGTTTCTTTTTTAGAAAAAGATTCATCGGCATTTATAGCGTCATCAACACTTAACGATACGTTGCTATTGAAACGATCTGTATCTCATGAGGGACGACAGACTCATTCTGAAAAAAATACAGATAATGAAGGAATACATGATGCATTTTTTAAATCAGCTGAAATTGAATTCAATCAAAGTGATGACTTATCGTATCGATTATTTACACATAGGCAATCTAAGTTTGCTTCAGTGGGCACTACAGAACATATAAATAAACTTGAAAATACCATAAGAGAACGAAAAAAAACTAAACACCTCAGTGATATGGAACAAATATTTGTCAAGCTAAATCTTGCGCAATCTTCATCATCTATCAGCGAAGATTGCGCTACAGACGATAGTAGTGATAGCTTTAATTCTACAAATAAAGAGCAGCAGTATCATTAAATACATTTACACTTTAAATTATTAAATTAATTATTTTTAAGAATGAAAAAATATAATCACTTGAATAAACATATTAAAATATCGTCAATATAGATATGAAATAGTTAACAATAATTTCAATTTAGTTTCATAGGATTATCATGAGTTCGATGTCGTATTCCTAACCAAGTAGGAGAAATATTAGTATCAATTCCAAATAAATTTAAAGCTCTTGCCACAGTGTAGCAAATAACGTCATCTATAGTTTTTGGATGGGTATAATATGCAGGAACAGGCGGCATAATTACCGCTCCAAATTCTGTTAATTTAACCATTGTACGTAAATGCCCCAAATGCAATGGAGTTTCTCTAATCATTAACACTAGTCTACGTTTTTCTTTCAACATTACGTCTGCAACACGGCCAATCAATGACGATGTCATTCCTGAGCTAATTTCTGACATAGTTCTAATGGAACATGGAGCAATTAACATACCTAAAGTGGGATATGATCCGCTAGCAACTGATGCTCCAATGTCCTGCGGAAAATGCACAACATCTGCTAATTCATATACAGCTTGTTTGTTCATCTTTAGTTCTTGTTGTAACGTAATCAAAGCATTTCTAGTAACAATAAGGTGAGATTCTATATTCATAGAACATTTTTTTAAAATAGTTAATGCACGGATCCCATAAATCCCACCAGATGCCCCTGATATTCCCACTACTAGACGTAATTGTTGCTGCATAATTATCTTTACACCCCCCCGTTAATACAAAAAAAATGCGTTTATTTTTTTTAATAATAATCACCATACATAACATTAAAAACATTTCTAATGTACTATGATGAATTAAATAATAATATATATTATATAATATTATTCAGAAATTTTAATACTCACATTATAAGGAGACATAATAATATCACGATTAATATAGTAATTAAAACAATCCTTAAATTACAGTCAAGTAATATATGCTTAATATAAATTATGATAAATCGCTTAAAATTCTCCTATATATTTATTTTAAATAGCAATTAAATTAATTCGTATTGTAGTTAATAAAAAATTCACCCCATGCAGCCATAATCCATTATGTATAAGTAGTATATTTATTTTTTTTAAATACAGCATTAACACGGCTTAATGATTCTGGAGTATCCACACTAATATTAAATACATCATCAATTACAGAAACATGTATTGTCTCTCCATGCCATAGTACTCGAAGCTGTTCAAGGTGTTCAAGCTGTTCCAGTGGACTTTTAGTCCATTTAACATAACGATGCAGGAACTTAGCTCGATATGCATAAATACCAATGTGACGTAATAGTGTCTTAGGGAATCTACTATCTAGATGATTTTCAAAATTTCCTGTATTCCATGGAATCATAGAACGAGAAAAATAAAGAGCATTGCTATTCATATTTATAACAACTTTGACTACATTCTCATCGCGTGCTTCTTTGAAAGAACTTAATGGTGTTGCTAACGTAGCCATTGAAATAGTACTATTCATTGAATACAAAATACTTGCTACTTGACGAATCATAATAGAAGAAAGCAAGGGTTCATCACCTTGAAGATGTACTATAATTTGATCATCTGAAAATTTATAATTAATAGCTACTTCTGCAAGACGCTCAGTACCTGACTGATGAGTGGATCGTGTTAAACATACTTCACCTGCGGATTGTTCTGATTCAATGACTCTCGCTATACAAGAACTATCTGTAGCAATAATTACTGTATTCGCTCCAGAATCTAAAGCATTTTCCATAACGCGAACAATCATAGGTTTACCATTAATATCTGCTAAAGCTTTCCCTGGAAAACGCGTCGAAAAAAATCGAATAGGTATAATTACTACAAAATTCATATTTTGCCTTCTTTTAATATAAAAGAACGAGCATCTTTTTTCAAAAGAACTGGGATCCCTTTTCTTATTGGAAAAGCCAAATTATCAACATTACAAATTAATTCTTTTTTTTCTAAATCGAAAAATAATTTTGAATGACATATAGGACACACAATGATCTTCAATAACTGATATTTCATAATAATATTACTAAATCGACTAAATGTTTAATTTATATATATTGCACATAACACAACTGTTATACATATCCTATAATTTAGGATGATAATTTTATCATTCAAATAATTTATTTTATTACATAAACACTATCACATACACAAACAACACTTAAAAATGTTATTTTTTATCTCTATCTACATAGGATATACAATTACTGTGAAAATACAATTACTATATATTGAATTTTGAATCCTTATAATATCTAATCTTATCTTCCACTGCACACAATAGATTATTCGTATCTATCTTATTTATTTTCACTTCTGTATACACATACCACCAATTATCGTGAGCAAAATCTACACATTTAATTGCATCTTTTTCTGTCATTAGTAATATCTCATCTTTTTTAGTGAGGGATGTTAACATTTTTTCAGAATACATATAATGATCAGAAAATGAAATTGATCTGATAGGAATGATACCATAACTTCGTAAGGTATCAAAAAATTGCGTAGGATACCCAATTCCTGCTATAGCTACAACTTTATTTAAAAAATAAAGAGGTCTACGCTCTCCCGTTAATATATTGACTACAGCGCTAGGACATAACTGCATTAACACTTCTCCAGATTGTATTCTTGATTCTGATCCATTTGCAATAATCGCTTGTACTGTATGAAGTCTGTTAATGCGCTCACGCATGGGCCCCGCTGGTAACCAACAACCATTTCCAAATCGGAGAGCACTATTAATTATTACCCATTCTATATCCCTAAAAAGCGCATAATGTTGTAATCCATCATCACTTATTATGATATCCAATTCTTGTATTCTCAATAATGCAGCGACTGCATCAGCGCGTTTTGGAGAAACAGCGACCGATACTCCAGTTCGTTTCCAAATTAACATGGGTTCATCGCCACATTCCTCACTATGGCTATTCATATTAATAATTATTGGATAATTATTCGATTTACCTTTATATCCTCTCGAAATTACTCCAACCTTCCAACCACGACCTTTCAACTGGTCTACTAACCATAATACCATCGGAGTTTTCCCATTCCCTCCAATTGTTAAATTACCTATAATTACTATTGGTACTGAAAATCGATATACTTTTCGCCATCCATATTGATAACTCATACGATTAAGCGTGCTGATTAAACCGTATAACCAAGAAAATGGCAATAAAAATAAATAAAAAAACGATGATTTAAACCAAATACGAGCAAACATCAGGAAGAAAATTGCAATTTATATAATTGAGCATAAATACCTTGGCGGTGTATCAACACCTTATGTATACCGCGTTCCATAATATAACCATTTTCAATTACCAATATTTCATCTGCATTTTCAACGGTAGATAAACGATGAGCTATAATCAAGGACGTTCTATTTTTTTTTAACGTATCAAGAGATTTGTGAATAATGTGCTCTGACGCAGAATCTAAAGCAGAAGTAGCTTCATCGAAAATCAAAATAGGACAATCTCGTAAAAAAGCACGTGCAATTGCAATACGTTGACGTTGGCCACTAGATAATAGTATCCCATTTTCCCCTATAATAGTATCTAATCCGTTTTTCATTTGAGAAATAAAATCCATAGCACATGCCATACGCGCTGCAGTTTCAATGGATTCTCTAGAATAAAAATTTCTGCGAGCGTACGCGATATTGTTTGCGATAGTATCATTAAATAAATGAACATTTTGAGATACCATAGCTATTTGATTACGCAACGAAGAAAGTTTATAATCATTTAAATTAAAACCATCAAGCAATATACGTCCTTTATCTATATCATAAAAACGAGTTAATAAATTTACGATAGTAGATTTTCCAGAACCAGATCGGCCTACCAGAGCAACAGTTTTTCCTGCTTCAATAGAAAAATTAATTTTAGAAAGTGATGGTGTGCTTTTTTCAGGATAAAAAAAAGTAACATCATCAAAAATAATATGCCCCTGTACTCTTGTAATGTCAAGTATGCCTTGATCTTTTTCTGTTTCTAAATCTAATATGGAAAATAAAGTTTGACAAGCTGCCATTCCGCGTTGAAATTGTGCGCTGACATTAGTCAAAGACTTTAATGGCTTCATCAAAACTATCATAGATGAAAAAATAACAGTAATAGTTCCAGCAGTAAGCCTTTCCATAACACTTGGAATACTAGCCGCATACAACACAAACGCTAATGCTAATGATGCAACGCATTGAATCAATGGATCAAAAATAGATGAAGTTTGCACCATCTTCATGCTTTGTTGTCTCATACGATTACTGACGCAATTAAATCTATCTTTTTCTGTGTGTTGTCCGCCAAATATTAATACTTCTTTATGTCCTTGCAGCATTTGTTCAGCGCTGCTGGTTAGTTGACCCATGGCGCTCTGCATCTTCTTACTGATTGTTCTAAATCTATAAGAAACCAGCTTAATAGTGATGGATACTATTGGCGCAATTAGCACTAAAATTAATGATAGTTGCCAACTATAATAAAACATCATTATACATAAACCAATAATAGATGCTCCTTCTCGAATAACAGTAACCAAAGCTCCAGAAGAAGAAGAAGCAACTTGATCGGAATCATAAGTAATTCTAGATACTAATGTGCCAGTGGATTGTTTTACAAAAAATGAAACAGGCATATTCATAATATGTTTAAACAATGCGCGTCTCATTTGCATTACTACTTTTCCAGATACCCATGATATGCAATAAGTAGACGCAAAACCACTAAAACCACGAATACCCATTAAACCCACTAAAACCAATGGCATCCACACGAACACATCTCTATTAGCTTTTCCAAAGCCATCATCAAGTAACGGTTTTAATAAAGCTAACATTAAAGCATCACTTGTTGCATTCAAAATTAGAGTAATAGAAGCAACAACTAATCCTACTCTAAAAGGGAAAATCATTGGCCAGAGACGACGAAAAGTTTGCCAAGTAGAAGAATGATTTTTATTGTACTGCAACATTTATGTTCCTGCAGTCATAATTTATTTCATACTAAACATGCGAATACATCGCAATCAACACACTACACAATATCGAATACTTCAAATACACTAATGTTCTTGAAAAATCTTACAACATAAATTGCATAAAAATACAAATTACTACATCCATATATAAATATTATTTTGAATATATATAAACATATTTCTAATCTATTTGTATATCTAATAGTCTGTGTGATTAAATATGACTTTCACGATGAAAAAGAATTTTAACGCTTATTCATATACATTAACAATTTTATTGTAAACTCTTAAAGCTTACCCTCAAGGCCAATGATACGACCAGCACTAACTTAAGAGAAATTGAATAAGTACAAACATTTACTTATTCATATTATTCTATTTTTAATATCAAATTAAATTTTTTATCGCTTTCACTAATAAACAACTCAAGTAACTTAGTTTAAAAATAAAATTTGCATAATTTAATCCTTGTTATCTACTCAATCAGTAACTTCATTATATCCTAAATACAGAATCCCTAATTATAACTACGATCAATTTAATTACCATGCATAACCATATTAAAATTATATATATATCGCATATATACTAAAATATTTACTCACTTATTTTATTTCCTATTACTTATAACTATCCCATTCTAACATATTAATAAATTTTATATATAAAAATTATTTAATAAAAATAATTACTCATTTTTAGTTGCCGCTTTAAATGCTTCAACCATGACACTAGAAAAATTCTTATCTTTCTCTTTGATATGATTATCAATAATGTTCGATTCTGGTTTTTGAATTGGATCGCATATATTACATGCAGATAAATTGATGATTCTATTTTTACGATCTACCCCATCTAACGTTGCCAATATGTCTTTACCTATGTGTAATGGCATATATGGTTTCTTATGAGTAGACTTATTATTTGATACAGCAGGAATAGATAAATAACCAATTACCATATTGTCATCCAATGTGACAATAGCTCCCCCTTTTTCATCTATAGAAAGAATCTTTCCAGACACCATACTTCCTTTTTTATGAACAGATAAATACACATTTAAAGGGTCTTCCGTTAATTGTTTTATACCCAAAGAAATACGTTCACGTTCTGCATCGACTTGCAGAACTACAGCAATTATTTCGTCGCCCTTTTTATACTTATTTACAGATTCTTCATTAGGTAAATACCAAGAAATATCAGAAAGATGCACCAAACCGTCAATCCCTCCTTCTAATCCTATAAAAATACCAAAATCGGTAATCGATTTTATCTTTCCCATAACCCGATCGCCTCGATTATACATATCTGAAAACTTCTGCCATGGATTAATTTTACATTGTTTTAATCCTAAAGAAATTCTTCGGCGCTCTTCATCAATATCTAATACCATTACTTCAACAGATTCTCCTACCGTCACTACTTTAGAAGGATGAATATTTTTATTAGTCCAATCCATCTCAGATACATGCACTAACCCTTCTATTCCATCCTCAATTTCAATAAAACACCCATAATCAGTTAAATTAGTAACTTTTCCTATCAATTTACTTCCTTCTTTATGGCGTTGAACAATAGCCGCCCATGGATCTTCGCCTAATTGCTTGAGACCTAAAGATACACGAATACGTTCTCGGTCAAATCTTAATACTTTAACAAAAATTTCATCTCCAACATTTACTATATCACTAGGATGTTTAACACGTTTCCATGCCATGTCAGTAATATGTAACAATCCATCTACGCCTCCTAAGTCGATAAAAGCGCCATAATCGGTTAAATTTTTAACTACCCCTTTAATTTCTATTCCTTCATGTAATTGATTTAATAATTGATCACGTTCAACACTATTTTCAGATTCAATCACGGCGCGACGCGACACTACAACATTGTTACGTTTATGATCCAATTTAATTACTTTAAATTCAAATGCTTGCCCTTCTAGAAATGAAGTGTCGCGTATTGGTTTAACATCTACCAAAGAACCAGGTAAAAAAGCGCGTACGCCATTTAGTTCAACAGTAAATCCTCCTTTTACCTTTCCATTAATAATCCCTGTAACAGTAGTCATATCTTGGTGTGCTTGTTCTAATGATACCCAAGATTCATAACGTTTAGCTTTTTCACGAGACAAAACAGTCTCTCCGAACCCATCTTCTACCGCATCCAATGTAACATCAACATAATCACCAATTGAAATCTCTAATTCTCCTTGAGCATTATAAAATTGCTCAATAGGAATAGAAGATTCTGATTTTAATCCTGCATCGACCAACACAATATCTTTAAAAATAGCAACAACAACTCCACGCACAATGGATCCAGGACAAGTTTCTATTTTTTTTAAAGATTCTTCAAATAGCTGAGCAAACGATTCTGTCATCTTTATAATCTTCAATGTTCAATTAACGTCCACCACATTCCATGTTTGATGGGGTTATAACAAATATATCATAACTATCCTTGATTATGCGTAGTATTATATAGTACTCTCGATGAGAATACTAGACTCTCTCTAATATACATAAGTACTTTAGATTTTACTTCTTCAGCAGATAAATGAGTAGAATCTAATATTAATGAATCAATCGAAGGAGTTAACGGTGCTGATTTTCGGTTGTAATCACGATCATCTCGTTCTCTTATTTGTGAGAATAAAAAGTTTAAATTAACATCAAAATTTTTTTTCTGCAACTGATGTAATCTACGGCGTTTTCTTTCCTTAAAAGAAGCATAAAGAAAAATTTTTAATTCCGCATTGGGAAATACTACCGTTCCCATATCCCGCCCATCAGCAATAAGTCCCGGACATTGACAAAATGTACGTTGATATGTCAATAAATTTTTACGTACCTGTGAAAAAGCAGCAATTTTAGATGCGTAATTTCCTATAGTTTCTGTATAAATATCTTTTCTAATTTCTTTACCATTACAGGATACAAAAAAGCTATTTTTTCTATTTATAAAACTTATCTGTATCTCTTCAGCAAGTACTGCTACTTTTTCTTCACGATTAATATCAATTTTGTTTTCTAAAGCTACTAATGCTAACACTCGGTAAATAACTCCCGAATCCAATAAATTCCATCCAAGAATTTTTGCCAATCTCCTAGATAAAGTCCCTTTCCCTACTCCACTTGGGCCATCAATAGTAATAACTGGAAATATATTGTTCACAATTATCCCCTTGTAGCGCACAACCTTCACTATATAATAATTATTTAATATTTTAATAAAATTTACTACTAATCATAAATTTCATATGTACGATTTAGATTATATATGAACACCACACTATATAGAATACTTATCGCAATACACTAATGCTAGATAATTGTGTAAAAAAATCTGGAAAAGTTTTATCAGTACACTTAGGATTATCAATCATAATAGAAACATCCGATAATGCCACCAAAGAAAAACACATCGCTATGCGATGATCATCGTAAGTATTAATATAAGCTGATTCTATTTTAACTGGAGGAGTAATTTGTAAATAATCACAACCTTCCACGATCTCCGCTCCTATTTTACGTAATTCAGTAGCCATTGCAGCTAGTCGATCGCTTTCTTTAACTCTCCAATTATAAATATTACGTAATATTGTAGGACCATTAATAGAAAATAATGCGGTAATAGCAAGAGTCATTGCTGCATCTGGAATATCATTAACATCTAAATCAACCGCATTCAGATCAGCCCCGCGAGTACACTCTATATAATTATCACCCCACGAAATCTTTGCTCCCATCCTTTCTAATATATTCGCAAAATAAACATCTCCTTGTTTACTACTACGACCGACCCCTATAACTCGAACAGTACCCCCTCGAATAGCTGATGCTGCTAAAAAATAAGAAGCACTCGAAGCATCTCCTTCTACTAAATAATCCCCAGGGGATTGATATCCCATATTTCCTTTACAATAAAAAACACGATAATTTTCATGTTGTATGTTGATTCCAAAAATTTTCATAAGAGACAAAGTCATATCAATATATGGTCTAGATACTAATACTCCGTCCACTTTAATAAGAGTATCTCTATAAGCTAATGGCGTCATCATAAGCACAGATGATAGAAATTGACTAGAAATACTCCCTTTAATAAAAATTTCGCCTCCATAATACCCTCCATACAATCGTATGGGAGGGTAACCATCACGTTCCATATACTTAATACGCGCTCCTCCTTGTCTTAAGGCATCTACTAAGTGTGCAATCGGCCTATCTTTCATACGAGGATGGCCAGTGAGCACGACATTTTGAGTCTTTACAGACAATGCCGCAATAAGAGGCCTCATAACAGTTCCGGCATTTCCCAAAGACAAAATTAGTTGATTGTTATTTTTGGATTGAAGCGGACCACCAACACCATTAATTTCGCAAGTTTTTCTATCATTTGAAAGACAATATGATACCCCTAGATTACGTAAAGCATCCAACATACAACGCACATCATCACTATCCAACAAATTAATTAACTGAGTAGTACCTGTAGCTTGAGCTGCTAATAACAATGCTCGATTTGATATACTTTTAGAACCAGGAAGATAAATGGTTCCCTGTATTTTTTTTATAGGAGATAATTTAATAAAATCATTCACTTTTCACCAACTTTTACATAAAAAATATTTAATTGTTGCAATTAACAGCCCATAATGCAGCATTTAAAATAATAACACGTGATTGTACTTAACGATTGAACACATGGACATAGCAAGCGATTGAATCTAATTAGCAATATTTTTCAGAAAATAGCTTCATAAAGCTAATTAATTTTTTTACACCTTCTAATGTCATGGCATTATATAAAGATGCCCGCATACCCCCCACTACTTTATGTCCTTTCAAGCCATGTAATCCGAAACACATTGATTCTTTTAAAAAAAGATCATTTAATTTATTGTTTTTTAAAAAAAAAGGGATATTCATATATGAACGATTAGATCGACTAACATTATTATAATAAAAATTACTAGAATCAATGACATCATATAAAAGAGCTGATTTTTCTTGATTACGTTTCTTAATTTCCTTTAAGCCTCCTTGTGTTTTTAACCATTTAAACATTAAACTAGCAACGTACCAAGACATAGTAACAGGCGTATTAAACATGGAGAAATTATCAGCTAAAATTTTATAATTTAAAATGGACGGGACTGCTCGGTAAGGTTCTTTCAATAAATCTTTTCTGATAATTATTACGGTCAAACCAGATATGCCAATGTTTTTCTGAGCGGTAGCGTAAATTATACCAAAACGGTTTACATTTAGTGGACTCGAAAATAAAGTTGAAGAACAATCTGCTACCACTATTTTATTAGAAAAATTTGGGGTTTCATATACAGCTATTCCATCAATAGTTTCATTAGGACAATAATGAATATATAGACTATTTTCAGAAACATCCCATTTAGATATAGGTTGAATATTATGTAGTCCATTTTTTTTGACGATCACGTTAATTATACGTGGATCACAATATTTTTTTGCTTCTATTGCTGCATTGTATGCCCAATACCCAGTTTTTACATAATCAACTCTCTCTGAAGATGTTTTTAATAAATTCATAGGAACCGCAGAAAATTGTGCACGTGCTCCTCCATGACAAAATAAAACTTCATAATTTTCTGGAATATCAAGAAGCTCACGCATATCTTGTTGCGCAACTTGCATTAATTGCAAAAATTCTTTACTACGATGACTTATCTCTATGACGGATATGCCCATATTATTCCAACTATATAATTCTTCTTTAACTTGCCTTAAAACTTGTTTTGGCAACATTGCTGGACCTGCGCTAAAATTAAACACTTTATTCATATAATGATCGATCATAAATAATTAAATTAATTAAAGTAGTATCCTTCATAAAGATACTACTGTTGAAAACAACAGTTAAAAATATAAAATAATGTTAAGTAACATTTTGTATCACAAATTTCATCCAATATAACAAAATGAAAACTATTGTTTATACGCAAACAACATTTTCAGTTGCAATGAACAAAATAAAATTTTTTGTCAAAAATAATGAATTCTATTATTATTATCTTTAATTCAATTATCTGGTTACCCGTAATGAATATATACATTTATTTATTTATTTCAGAAAACAATAACAATCAACTAAACCAAAAAACTATATTTAAAAATTAACATTCAATTAATATGTGTTACATCGTTCATATAAGGATATAGCACCGAAGGAATCGCCACGCGTCCATCTTCTAATTGATAATTTTCAAGCACCGCTGCCAATGCTCGACCTATTGCTACTCCAGAAGCATTTAAAGTATGCAATAATCTCGTCTTTCTATGCATTCTTCCTTTATATCGTGCTCTTATACGACGCGCTTGAAAATCCCCAACATTTGAACAAGAAGAAACCTCGCAATAAGCATTATATGCTGGAAGCCATACTTCTAAATCATATGTTTTGCAAGAAGAAAATCCAATATTTCCCGTGCATAATAATATTTTCCTATATGGTAATTTAAGTAATTGCAATACTTGCTCTGCATGACTAGTTATTTCTTCTAATATCTGCATAGATTTATCTGGATGTACTACTTGAACCATCTCAACTTTATCAAATTGATGCATCCTAATCAATCCACGAGTATGATGACCATATGATCCTGCTTCATAACGGAAACATGGGGTATGAGCAACCATCTTAATGGGTAATTCTTCTTCATCAAGAATTACATCACGCACTAAATTTATCAGAGGTACTTCAGCGGTAGGTATTAATGTGTATGGATTAGTTCCGGATTGTAAGTGTTGCATATGAAACAGGTCTTCATAAAATTTTGGTAATTGACCTGCGCCATATAAAGATTCTTGATTTACTAAATATGGTAGATAATATTCTTCGTATCCATGACGTTTAACATGCAAATCTATCATAAATTGAGACAAAGCGCGATGCAAATGCGCTATTTGTCCTTTCATTACAATAAAACGTGATCCAGTTAATTTTGTTGCATTAGCAAAATCTAAACCATTAGTAAATGCACCCAACGCTACATGATCCCGTATTGGAAAATTATATTGACCCGGCTTACCCCAACGCATAATTTCTAAATTATCTTGATCTCTGAATCCATCAGGCACTTGATCATCTGGAATATTTGGTAAAGATAACTCAAATTGTTTAATTCTGTTTTTTAATGCTTTATTTTCAAGTTTAAGAGAAATTAATTTTTTTCCTAAAACATATGCTTCTTGACATAAAAATTCTACATTTTCTCCACGAGACTTAGCTATTCCTATAATTTTAGCCTTAGCTTTACGTTCGGTCTGTAAACTTTCAGTTTTTTTTTGTAAAATTTTTCGCAAACTCTCTTGCTGACGAAATTCATTAATATTTAGTATAAACTTTCTGCGAGCAAGCTTTTTAGCAACCAAATCAAGATTACTGCGCAACAAATTGGGATCAATCATATCTAACCTATACTATTCGTTTCATCATATACTAATTTTACTAATAATATATTTTTTAACAATTACAACAAATGTACGCCATTATAACAAATCCATGTCATATTATTATTATTATTTACTGCAATCTACAATTTCAGATAATTCACTGCACCAAATGTAAAATATCACGATTTATTATCGTTAATGATATTTCAAGTGTATATATGCGCTTTCCTAGCACCTATCCCATTTAACTCTTTAAAAATATCTAAAAATAATTAATGCTTGTATTCAAAAATACATTGACATACTACACATATAATAAGTTACTTTATAACATTTTTTGATTCTTTTGTAAAAATAATACCTCTATCATATATAGACATAACCATGTATTATATAGGAAATGACTTGAAAACAATTCAAATGAATTTACTACATCTTTATTAAAGAACAGAAACATATATAACATATATATGACTGTTAAAATCATATATATTCTCATAATAACACTCCCATCATCTTTCGATGACACAAAACACGTACTCCGTTGATGTTTCGTGAAAAAATGTAGAAACAATGCAATAATCAAGCACATTTTATCATTATGGAACACCAAACTATAATATTTTCTAAATTTCTTTTATTATATAGATATCGTGATATACATCAAACTCTTATAACATATCAATAAAAATTAACTTAATGCGCTTATACGATTTTTTTATATATATTTCGTATAAATAAAATAATTTTTCTTATTTATTGAACAAAATCTAAATCAATTATTTGATAGATATTATTTTCTTTGATCGTCTAGTTGAATATCCTTAGAAGGAATGAAATAAAATTTGCCTATATCGATGTCATCATTATTTTGATCCAATAAATAATAATCTACATGTTGTCCTTTTTCTTCGAAAAAACTAAATTTCTCGATCGTACCCCGATCAGTGATCTTAATTCTACATTCTTTTAAATTAAAATTATTACTTATCGGTATTAAATAAAACAAATCCCCTTGTTGAGATACCGTATATTCATTCCATTCATATATATTGTTGCTAGAAAACAACATAAAAAAAATATTATCGGAAAAGTTCCGTAACCGATACGCAGTAACTTGTTTGATAGAAGGAATATAAAACCAAAGTGTTTTCCCATCAGATATTAAAAAATTTTCTTCAGGAGATATCATATGCCAATTAAATAAATTAGGACGTTTTATCCATAATTCCCCACGACATTCTAACACCATATCGTTATCAGAATTAATAACTTTTTGAATAAAATGTACATAAAGATTATTTATTTTTTTTAAGCGATTTTGTAAAACAAAAACAGATGCATCGTCAGCTATTACAGTAGTAACTACAATAACGCTTAAAAAAACAGCATATATTATCTGTTGCATCATTCTGAGTTAATTATCTCCATGAACATGATATATATTGTTTAAATAAACAAAATATTATATATCGCGTATATATGCATCTATATACGCGATATATAATTCTGATTACTCAGCAAAGATCATGAACTAATCATTTGATTTTTCCAAAAATTAACTACTGCATGTATTTCTCGATCTTCTACAAAGGCCCCATGTACCCGAGTAGACGTGGAAGAGTTAGGCCCTAAATATAACATATCGCCCATACCTAATAAAGATTCTGCTCCGGATTGATCAAGAATAGTACGAGAATCTATTTTACTTGATACAGTAAAAGCTATACGGGCTGGAATATTTGCTTTAATTACTCCAGTAATTACATCCACTGACGGTCTTTGAGTTGCTAATATTACATGAATCCCAGCGGCGCGAGCCTTTTGTGTTAAACGAATAACTAATTCTTCCACTTTTTTTGTTGTAGTCATCATCAAATCTGAAAATTCATCTACAATAATTACAATATAAGGTAATTTGTCTAATGTATTAGAACAAGATGCAGTATTATTATGCACGCATTTGCTGATATTATTTGTTACATATTCTTTAGAATAAAATTGAGTTACATGACTGTTATAATTTTCTAAATTCCGAACACTAAGCATTGCCATCAGTTTATAACGACGCTCCATTTCCTTTATACACCATTGTAATACTTCATACACTTCTTGTGTATTGGTAACAATTTGTTTTAAAAGATGAGGGATACCTGAATATATTGATAATTCTAAAATTTTGGGATCAATCATAATAAAACGCACTTCCTCTGGCGTAGCTTTATATAAAAGACTAATAATCATAGCATTAATCCCCACAGACTTACCTGATCCAGTAGTACCAGCAACTAATAAATGAGGTAGGGATTTAAGATCCACAATTAACGGCTGTCCAGCTACATCCTTTCCCAAGACCAACGCTAATGGAGTATTGATATTTTTAAACTGATCTGAACCAATTATATCTCCTAGATATACTGTTCTGCGCTGTTTATTAGGAATTTCTAATCCAACATATGGAGTACCAGGAATTACATCTACCACTTTAACAGAATTTGTGTATAAAACACGAGCTAAATCGCGTGATAAATTAGAAATTCTTGACGATTTTATACCCGGTGATAAATTCAATTCAAATCGAGTAATTACCGGTCCAGGAATAATATTAGCCACATTTGCTATAATGTGATATTCTAGTAGTTTCGATTCTAGCAACTGGGAAGTTTTTTTTAACTCCAGGCAGTTTATCGTTGTTTTTTCTGAAGAAGATGTAGTCAATAAGTCTGTACCCGGAAAAATAGCAGCGCGATTACTATAACATAAATCATGATGTCCCGCAGGGACTTTTTTATATTTAAACAAAGGTACATGTTGTTTTATGTTTGTGTTAACAACCATGGGAAGTTTTTGAACAATGTCATTTCTATCAATACGTACTACATTTAAATCTTGTATCAATGATGCATTATGTTTTTGTTCTTTTTTGTCAGCACAATGCATATTGTTACTGCTACTACAAATTGTTTTGTCAAATGTATTAATTTTTATAGAACAATTTTTCCCTGTAGAAACAACATTAGTCACATATTTTTTGTGATAATAATCGTAACCTGACTTACTTATGCATAATTTAGAACAAAATAACAAACGCCCAATAAAATTGAAACCTTGACTAAATATCTTTATCGCTGAAATGCATTTCATTTTAAAAAAATTATTTTTTAAAATAGGATTAAATTGCTTAGTAGATTTGTTAATATTTTTAGATACATCAGGAATGATTTGTATGTTTAATAAATCATTTGTTGAATTTTTTAAAAAATCAGGATCCTGTGTAGAAAAAACCAATGGATATGTGAATCGTTTAGCACACGATTTTTGATGAATAAATTGATATCTATATTTTTTGTTACAAAACAATAATATACTTAAATAGCGTAAATAATTAAATAATTGATTCTTAATAGTTTTTAAAATCATCCAAAAAAATCTATTAAAAAACACTATAATATCAATAATTCCAATTAAAAAAAATAAAATTATACTGATATGATGAGTCATTTTTTCGTAAGATGAAATAATATCATACGATATGCTTCCTACTATGCCACCAGAAGAAAAATAAAAAAAATTATCAAATGCTACATGAGCTAATCCACAACACGCGAATAATAAGATTAATATACCTATTAATTTAAATACAAAAATAAAAACAGTAATACGTATACCCTGCACATAAATCTTCCAAAGATAAAAAAATAGAAATAATGGAATTATATAAACTGGAATACCAAAAATAAAAAATAAGCAATCAGAAATTTTCGCCCCTAACATACCTCCAATATTATGAATAGATCCATCCCACATAGTCTGTAACCATCCAGGATCTGCAGGATTAAAACTAATTAATGAGATAATTAAATATAATAAAGTTATACTTACACCAATTAATATAAAATTAATCACTAAAAATATCTCTTACTTAAGTATTGATAATTAATTTTTTATGAAATAATCATTTTATCTATATCAAGTATAGATTTAATCTAAACAATAATAATATTGTCAATTCATATAAATAATTATACGCAATATCATTATGTCATGAATTCAATATACATGTTACGTATATGTTCTAATTTATAAAATTATAAATAAATAATGTTGCAGATATATTACTTCAACGCTATATATATCTTTAACGAAAAAATAAAAATCCTAATAAAATTAAAAAATACTTTTAATTTTCTACAAAACGCTCGATGTATATTGCAAATATATCTCGCAAATACATACGATTTTTTATATGAGTGAGTATTAATTACAGTAATTTTATTATATAATGACAGATTCGTAGTTTTAACTGCGATCCTTATTTGCAACTACATAAGAATTATATTTCCAAGCAAATATTGATACCGTTAAAAATATATTTCTATATATAGAATATAATTTATAAAAATAATTTAAACTAAGTAATAATTTATTTTAAATTACAATATTGCATCTGTTTCTATTAATATTACATACCAAAATATTAATTCTTACCGCAATGTACTCAAGCAGTATATAAGGAGATTCAATTATTATGATAATAAAAAAACATTGCAAGCTACTCATATTGGGAGCAGGCCCCGCCGGATATACCGCAGCTATTTATGCTGCACGAGCTAATTTAAATCCTGTATTAGTCACTGGATTAGAAATAGGAGGTCAATTAAGTACTACTACAGATATAGAAAATTGGCCTGGAGATCCAAAAAACCTTACTGGACCTATGTTAATGAATCGTATGAATACGCACGCCGCTTGTTTGCACACAGAAATTATCTCTGATCACATATTTAAAGTAAATTTTAAACAATACCCTTTTTGTTTATACGGTAATACATATGAATATACATGTGACGCTTTAATCATAAGTACAGGAGGATATGCTCGCAGTCTTGGTATACCTTCTGAAGAAAAATATAAAGGAAAAGGAGTATCTTCGTGTGCTACTTGTGATGGATTTTTTTTTAATAAACAAATTGTTGCAGTTATTGGGGGAGGTAACACGGCAATAGAAGAAAGTTTATACTTATCCAATATTGCTTCTAAGGTGTATCTGATTCACCGTCGTTCTACATTTAGCGCAGAAAAAATATTAATTAATAGACTCATGAATAAAGTACACAGTGGTAATATTGTTTTGCATACCAATCATATTGTTAAAGAAATATTAGGTAATGGTACAGATGTTACCGGTTTACGTATAACAGATCTAACACAACATCAGGAACACATAATAAATCTTCAAGGTATATTTATTGCTATTGGATACAATCCAAATACTTCTATATTCAATGATCAACTCGTATTAAACAATGGATATATTTGTGTGCATTCCGGTATGAATGGCAATGCAACAGCCACCTCTATTCCAGGTATATTTGCAGCAGGAGACGTCATAGATCACAACTATCGTCAAGCAATTACTGCAGCTGGATCAGGTTGTATGGCTGCAATAGACTCTGAGCGTTACTTATCTACTATGATGTATTAATACATCAACACATAAATAAAACAAAATTCGAATAAAATTATCCATTAATTTTTAAATAAAATATATAATTACTCGTACTTATAAAATCTAAAAATAAAAATTAATATTTAACAAGTATAAACTAATGGCTGGTGCTATCCAGAATACGTTACGTAGTAACAACGTTGAGTAAATATATACAGTTAACTACATAAATTTATACATATTACAACCTGAACACACAAAATACAAAACAAAAAATAGTATTCTTACTGCAGCAGCAATGTATATGTCTAAAATAAATAAAAGAAATAACCAATCTATAATAAAATAGACCCCATTATAGTTTTATTATTATAGTTATAACTTAGTAATTGTATTTGACAGAAAAAAATAAACTTTTTAATAAAGTTATTAAAATTAAGTACTTAAATGATCGTACATATAAAATCAACACTTGATTAGCTTCTAATATTATGAGATGATCCCGGATCGTTTATTGAATTTTTAGAGATCATAATGACAAAAGAAGATAGCTTTGAAATGCACGGCATCGTACTAGATACCTTACCTAATACGATGTTTCGTGTAAAGTTAGAAAATGGACACACCATTGTGGCACATATTTCTGGAAAAATAAGAAAAAACTACATTCGAATATTAACAGGAGACAAAGTCACCGTTGAGCTAACACCATACGATTTAAGTAAAGGAAGAATTATTTTCCGTAGCCGATAACAATCAAAGTACAATTTAAATTTTTATACATATATGCACCGCTAAATCCACTGTGAACACAAGTCAAGCTATTAGGTTGTTTCAAAAAATCATGACAAATTCATCCGCACTCGTCACATCAATCACATTAATATAAATAAACATTTTTTATCTTTTTCTTATAATTCCATCCCTAATTTAATCCACCAAATACGCCCTGGTTCATAAATCAAAGTACCGGAAGGATATCCAAGCCGTTTATGAACACACGAATTCAGATATCCTCTATAATTATGATTTAGTAAATTGTCTACACCAATACTAAATTTATAAAATTGAGAACTTTTCCATGCAAAATGCATGGAAAATATTCCAAATCCTGAAGTATTACAATTTACACCTGTATGAGACAACATATTTCTAGAAACAAAAGACCCCGGTGACATCAACGAACTATTAATAGATTGCGGCAATGCTAATTTCCACTTCGCAGCTACACTATAACTTCCTCGTATCCATTGACATGTAACTCTACCCTCCAATGGAGGAGCTCTAAATAAAGTGCTGCCATTGTCAACATTCATTCCCCAAACCCATGAGATATCAGTTGTAGTATGCCAATGCTCATTAAATTGATAATTTAATCCTACTTCAGTGCCGCATATTTTAGCATGAATGTTCTCCGAATAACTAATAGCATCTTGTATAATGTCATCGTTACGATAATCACATAGGATAAAATCTTTAACATATCCAGCATAAGATGATATCCATCCATTGATTTGTAGATGTTGAAAACGTGCTCCTATATCCATCTGAATAGTTTTTTCAGGTTTTAATTTTAAAATATCGTCTATATTAATGTTTTCTCCGGATTTAGTATAAAATAACTCCCAATAATCAGGCAATCGAAAACTTGTGCCTACACCAATACAATATGACAACAACGGATTAATATTATTCTCATAACGCATAAATCCAGCAGGATATACTATACTGTGCCGTTTATATTTAGAACAATTATTAAAATTAATAACACTATATTCCAGTCGTGCCCCCCCAATAAATCTTCTGTTTGACAACGAATCAACAATCAATTCGGTAAATATACCAGTATCTCGAGAGGCAATGTCTGTTTTCCAATGAGGATTAGATTCCATATGTTTTCTATGTGTATTAATTTGAATATCTGCACCACTATGACATTTGATATTGTCCCATTGAGATACAGTAATACCTCGTGCACCCCATATTAATCGATCAACGTTATTATTAACATTACTACTAAACCCACAACATTTTTCAGTAGATAATTCTGTATTATGAGACACAGTATCAGCCATAATATGGTTTACATAATTATGCCAAGCTTGTAGTTCAATTTTATCTAATACTTTACTGATATCTAAGGTTTCTATTTTCATCCCATAACTTTCTCTCGCAAAACATAACCCATCCATAGATCGAGCGGCATAATTTGCAGTACCATTTCCCTGCCCCAAACTGACTTCTAAATATGTATCTGCACTTAAATTAAATGACAAAATCGCATCAGCGTTCCATTTATACCACGCAGAATGTACTTGGTTTTTATGACCATCACGATAATCGTCTGAACGAGAAATATTGCCTATTAATCTAATATAGCCGTATTTATTTCCCATAATACTATCTATATTTTTATCTATTTTTTTATTCGCACCGATTGTTACATTACTGCGCAATTGAATTTTTGATTTATCAAATCGAGGATGATATCGTTCAAATTGCAACGTACCCGCAGATGTTACAGGGCCCCACAGTACTGTTTGAGGGCCTTTAATAATATTTAAAATATCAAAAGTTTCGGGAAAAATATAAGCGCTAACAGGATCCATATGAGAAAAACAAGCGCCGAGTATTTCGCCATTATCCATCAAAATACGCATTCGAGATCCAAACATTCCCCTAAACACTGGTTCGTTATTCACTCCTCCATTACGAATAGAAGAAAATCCAGCAATATCTTTTAAATAATCAGAAACATCAATTACATACGACGATTGCAAAGACGTTGCAGGAGAATCACTGAAAATCAATGGGGAATTTTTTGGTGAAATAATAGTTATGACGTCATCATGCATTTTTCCTTGGAATAATATAGGTTTTTTTTGTATACCACTAGATATTGATGCCAAAGTATCTTTAGGTTTACTACTAACAGACACACCATCTGAATGAGCTTGAGAATTATTAAGAGTGAATATGCCGAACACAAAACATATCAAAAATAATATTTTTTGAATTAATATTTTATTATTATAAAAAAATTTTCCATATACCATATATACTCGTAACTATTACATTCTTTTCAATATATTGATATCTTTATTACAATATATATTAAAAACTTAATTTCTTCTAATATAAAATCAAATAAATAGATAATATTAATAATCTCGATTGAAACTGATCGTTTCCAACTAAATACCTAATCTTGAGATTATTTACAAATATCATAATGCTTAAAAACAAATCGTGGATATATAATATGCATTCTAAATATTGTACTAAACACTGATGAAATCACGGTACTTACTATTCTATATTCTCAACTGAAGTTTAGTTAACACGTCTTATTTAATTTATCAGAAGAATCAACTGCTCAAATCAATATCCCTTTGATATTGATTTGAGCAGTACACATACTAATATGCTAGATTTTTACAAAATGTTGTTATACTATCAAAAAATAAATTACAAACAACCACAATCTACATAAACATAAATTACAATTATGTTAATGCATTTTATGATGAAATACTTTTCACAGTATTTATATATATAAATTAAAAAATATACTATTTGAATCCTTATGTAAACAGATGATATAAATGTTGATTTTATCCATGTACAGTTCATATAGAGTAATTAAATGAAATATGTCATTCAATCAACTATAATATTTGACACTACAGAATATACTCTGACATTATTAACTGATTCCGATACATCAGTAAAATTATCTAATTCTGCTGGACGAGTATTAGAAGAGCTTATTAAACGACACAATATTGATGTTTGTGCGCCAGTCACCCGAGAACACTTGTTTTCAAACGTTTGGAGAGCTTATGGGTTGGAACCATCTAACGGCAACTTAAATCAACAAATTAGTGTAATAAGAAAAACCTTAACATCTTTTGGACTAGATTCCTCATCTATTATAACTATTCCTAAGCGAGGGCTGAAGCTAAACAATCAATTAATTATAGAAAAAATACACGAAGATCGACCATGCGTATCTCCCTCCCTACATAAAAACACAGATCAAAACAATAATTTATTATCATCTTCTATTTTACTAAATATAAAAGCTCATATAAAATACATGATTACTCTGACAATAATGGTTGTAATATTACTCAGCATTGGTTTTGTGTACTTATACACTAAAAAAGATCACATTAAACTATATTGTTGCAAAGAAATAAACTCATGTAATATTTGCACTTTCCATTCAGAATTGGGATTTGAATGTAATGACTGCACTATGCAGTGCACTGAAATTACATAATACAATCAAACAAATAATAATGATTCATATTATCTTGATTTTAACTCTAAAATTTTAATTGTTATGCAACATACATGTGACAATAATATGCGGCTTCAATAACTAACCGGATTATATACGTTATTAACTAACAACTACTAAAAACATATTAAAAAATAAAATACATTTGTTTATATATTCTTTCAAACAAGAACCACTTCTTCAGTTAAAACACCCATTGATAAATTTGTTAAATACCCAACTAAATTCAACACACTTCCCTTTTATTAAAATTTAACAAACATTATAATATATCTATCAACTATTCATTTAAAAAATAATATTATATTTTTCATCAAACATTATCGCATTATTTGAAATTCTTAAATTTTTACTAAAAATAACCATGTTATAAACCAAATATCACAAAAATTCAAAAATTAGTAATTTTTAAATTCACTATTGGTAAGTATTCCTCGGGACAGAAATACCTTCTAACAAAAATATAAATTAACCGTATATATCTAAATCATTAGAATTAACTGCCATTTGTATTTGATCAATAATAATTGAAATATATTATATATATATCAAATAGATAAACACAAGTTATTCGCTACATGGAAAAAGTTTTTTAATTAAATAATTAGAACAAAAAGTATTATTATATTTTCAATATCATTATAACCAATTTAACTTAGCCAAACCAGCCGTTCATTATCGTGCAAAAGTTTTATCAATATCCTGTATTTATTTCAATAACAACCGAAACTAAATATACCATTTACTTATTTAAAGTACATAAAATTAACCTGCTACGAATAAATTATACTAATAATATGTTTCATCAAATCACAATGGTCATGACATATGTCTCATAAAATTTTATCAAAAATAAAATACTTGTATAAATCTACGCTATTTATTATTACAATTAATTTTCTGTAACATAAATAGAATTAACTTTAAATAAATAACGTTGCGCTTGCTTAGATGGATGATGAGATTGTATATGTTGGTAAAATTGTTCCGGATTAAGCTTATTTATTTTTTCAATAGCATAATTACGATCAATAGAAAATGTTTTCAACAACGCACTTAACCCATTCACATAAGCAACAATTACGGCATAGCGTCTAGTTTTTACATCAATAATTCCCTCTAATTGTTTTTGCAATATAGACAAATAAGCAGTACCAAGGTCAATATTAACAGCAGCATTTTTTAATTCACGAATACTAGGTTCTCCTCTCCATCCTTTCAAACGATAAGCATCTCTGCCTGCAGTATCCGCTTTAAGCTGCATTAACCCAACAGCATTAGATTTACTAATTACCGTGGGATCATAATTAGATTCTACTTGAATAATGGCTTTCACTAAAGATGCATCTACTCCATAATTCATAGCACAATAATGAATATAATCATTATACATAGACGGTGTAATTCGTTTAGGAAAATAAGTTATCTTATACTTTGAATCAGTATATAATGTCCATGTAGCGTTTTTTTCAATATTTTTTTGAGCACAAGTTGCTAGTAACAAAATTACAACTAAATGTATTATACACATCTTCATAATTTCATGATTTTATGATCAAAATATGTATTTCTTCATAAAATTATTATACAAAAATGATGTTCTCATACTTTAAAAATTAATTTTTCCGCAATTTTAATAATTAAAATATATAGAAACATCTATTTATACATACATGCACACATAAATACATAAATAATGATTCATGTTATATTTGTTACCGAGTGAATGATTATACTTAAAATTTATACTAAAATATTAAAAACATTGACTGTTCTGTATAGAACAAAATATTTATTCTTTAACAAATAAAAAGATAACATAAATTTTATACGTTTTTCTGATAAAATTAAATAATAATTACTTAAATGAATTTAAACAAAAAACTTATTAAAATAAAAAAACCCAAAATTAAATACCTATAATTATAATACACAGTGTTAAAAATTATTTTTTACCATCTATGTGTTACATATATAAATATAAACCACGTACATAGATGATTATTTATTGAAGCGCTTAGAGAATTGAATAAATGCCAACAATGTTTCATTGCTGACATGATGCTCAATGCCTTCTGCATCTCTTTGAGCAATTTTTTTATTGATGCCTAAATCCATTAAAAAAGTTTTTACAATTTTGTGTCGTATATGATTTTCATTAGCCAATTGTCTCCCTTGTTCTGTCAACGACACTCCACAATAGCGTTTATGATTAATTAATGAAGAAGCAATTAACTTTTTTAACATTTTTGCTACTGTTGGCTGCGTTACTCCAAGGCTTAATGCTAAATCTACTTGACGCGCTTCCCCACGTTCTTGAATTAAATCTGCAATTAATTCAATATAATCATCAATGAGCTCGCGTCGATGTGCCGCTCTAACCTGGATAAATCCTTGTAAATTATCTGTTTTTTTTGTAAAACACGCCAGATTACTGGACAATACTTCTATATTATTTTTAGTCATAATAAAATCTCATGTTACATGATAAATAATAATACTTTTTTATCAATTTGAATAAATAAATATTGTATTCAATAAATAATTAATCCTTATATAATTGTTTACGTGTGTAAATATAAAATTCTCAATCTACATACTACACTCCGTATTAGTACATACGATATATCAAATAATTTACGTATGTAAATAAAAACAATAAACACTACACATACATTAATAACATAGAAAGAAATTAAATTTTTGACTATCATGCTGATCTCTTAAATAAACAGAACAATTATCTAAATATTAGACAAATTTTTAATATATCTTTTAATAATCAATCACATAAAAATTATCTTGATCTATCGTAACTTATAGATGTATTGAATATGTAATAATAACGATCAACGTACGTTTGATAGAACAAAATAATTAATTGACAATATATTTAGCAGAATATAATATTCACATATTAAATTGCTTTAAGTAATGATAATATTACTTAATACACTATATCATTATTTTTATAGATCAAGTAAATATCTTTTGATTCCATTCTTCATATGAATTAAAAATATTTACTTTTTTTAAATATATATTTTAGAGATTAAAAAAATAAATCATATAAATTATTCGATGTACTATTATCCGCATACATTTTGCAAATAAATACTTAAAATACAAAATTTCTATATTACATACTACATAAATCCATTTTAATACTTTATATTGTTATAAATTATGTCATATAATCGCACAAAAAAAGTAATTGTTGGCATGTCTGGTGGTGTAGATTCTTCTGTATCTGCATGGTTGTTACAACAACAAGGATATAAAGTAGAAGGATTATTTATGAAAAATTGGGAAGATGACGACAGCACAGAACATTGTGCATCAGCATCGGACTTATCGGACACTCATGCCGTTTGCGATAATTTAGGTATATATCTGCACACCATAAATTTTTCTAAAGAATATTGGGAAGATGTATTTCAAGTATTTTTACAAGAATATAGCATGGGTCGCACTCCTAATCCTGATATTCTTTGTAACAAAGAAATTAAATTTAAGTATTTTTTAGAATTTGCATTGCAAGATCTAGGCGCTGATCTCATTGCAACCGGTCATTATGTACGCCGTGTTGATATGAATAAAGAAACTTATCTGATACGCGGTACAGACCAAAATAAAGACCAAAGTTATTTTTTGTATACACTAAGTTATAAACAACTTAAACAATGTTTATTTCCTGTAGGAACGTTAAATAAATCCCAAGTTAGAAATATTGCTAAACAATTAAACTTAATCACAGCAAACAAAAAAGACTCAACTGGTATCTGTTTTATTGGTAAACGCAAATTTAAAGATTTTATTAGTAAATATATACCAATACGACCAGGAGTGATAATTGATATAAATGGAGATACAATCGGCGTGCACCAAGGAGTATCATTTTATACCTTAGGACAAAGAAAGGGCCTAAAAATAGGTGGAGTAAAACAAGGAAATGGACAACCGTGGTACGTAATAGACAAAGATATATCAAATAATATATTAATTGCAGCACAAGGACGTAATCATCCACGTCTCATGTCTATCGCGTTCATTACTGAACAAAATCAATGGGTAAAACGACACGCACTTACATCCCCTTTATATTGCACAGTTAAAACCAGATATAGACACCCCGATATTCAATGTCAAGTATATCCTCTTTTAAGCAACAATCTTAAAGTTATTTTAAAAATTCCGGTTTTAGCAATTACACCAGGACAATCAGCAGTATTTTATTTAAAAGAACGTTGTTTGGGCGGAGGAATTATTACAAAAATATACCCTTTTCTAGCTTCTTAAATATTAGAATAATTGTTTTAAAAAATATCAAAAATATCAATTGTTACAATCAAATATAACCAATAATCATTACATATAATTTACACTTTCATTATAAATAAATAAATGTTATAGTTTCATAGATTTAGTTATAAATAAGATTGCCTAAATAAATATTAAGAAATCAATCATATGAATATTCTACAAAATCATGTCTATCATCATAGACATATGATCATCGATCATCATCCCATATATTTTTTAAACATTAATACTAGTATCATATAATCACCTATATTTATGAAATAAAATTTTTTTACAAAATATAAAAATATTCAATAAGATGCACATATTATCTTTTGGATAAACTCGTAATTTTTAAATATCATATAAAATGTAAGCTCCTAATTAATTATGAAGAGGAAAAAGTGATAACATTATCGCCCTTAACTGTAATATCTCCTATTGATGGTCGTTACCACAAACAAACTGATTCTTTACGTAATATTTTCAGTGAATTTAGTTTACTAAAATTTCGTGTCCAAATAGAGATTCATTGGTTAAAGAAACTTGCTAACACAATTTCTATTAAAGAAATATCACCTTTTACGCAAATCGAATGTGATTTTTTAAATAAACTGATAATCAACTTTAATATTAAAGACGCAGAACGTATTAAAGAAATAGAAAAAATTACCAATCATGATCTCAAAGCAATAGAATATTTTATAAAAGAAAAAATAAACGTATTACCTAATTTAAAAAAAATCAGTGAATTTATTCATTTCGCTTGTACTTCAGACGATATTAACAATCTTGCATATGGATTGATGCTGACTAAAACTAAGAAAACTATTTTTTTACCCATTTGGAAACAAATTATTAACGAAATAAAAAAAATGAGTATTAATTATAAAGATATTCCTGTGTTATCTAGAACCCATGGACAACCCGCCACTCCTTCTACTATCGGAAAGGAAATGGCTAATATTGCATACCGTTTGATACGTCAATATCATCAATTAGAATCAATCAAAATTTTAGGTAAAATTAACGGTGCCGTAGGAAACTATAATGCTCACGTAATAGCATACCCAGAAATAAATTGGCGAAAATTCAGTGAAGAGTTTGTTATATCTTTAGGAATGCAATGGAATCCTTATACAACACAAATAGAACCACACGATTATATTGCCGAACTATCTGACTGCATTGCACGATTCAATACCATATTAATAAATTTTAATAGAGACATATGGGGATATATTGCTCTCAACTATTTTAAACAAAATCATAATAATACTGCAATTGGATCTTCTACTATGCCATATAAAGTAAATCCTATAAACTTCGAAAATTCTGAAGGAAATTTAGGATTAGCAAATGCCATGCTTAATCATTTTTCCGCTAAACTACCAATATCGCGTTGGCAACGTGACTTAAGCGATTCTACTGTTCTAAGAAATCTGGGTATGGCCATGGGGTATGCCTTAATCGCCTACCATAGCGTATTAAAAGGCATAAAAACACTGACAGTTAATAAAGAACATGTATTAACCGAATTAAATAAAAACTGGATAGTGTTAAGCGAAGCTATTCAAACAGTAATGCGACGATACAATATTCATGAATCTTATGAATGCACAAAAAAATTCATCAGTAATACAAAGATTAATCCTGAAAAAATAAAAATTTTTATTGAATCACTACCATTACCAGCAACAGAAAAAATACGATTACAAAAAATCACTCCACTTGATTACATAGGCTTAGCGGTAGATATGGCAAATGACATTACTGATATAATATAATAAAAATAATCAATTATTACATGCGTAATTACTCATCATTATGATGGAAATAATGAACCTGTAAATAAATACTATAAAACATATGAAACGGACCGAACGCTACACACTATCTTATATCTCTAAATATAGCAATCACATATATTTTGATACTATAATCAAGTGTATCATCTCATTATATTTGTATTCATTTGACATTTTATTAATAATCTGATTACATGGTCTAACCAATTTATCTATGCGAGCACCATTATAATACTCTAATAAAAATCATAAAACATGCTTATTTTAAGATTTCAGATAAATTAACCTGCCTTGTTTTTGACGCTGCATACCAACTAGTTAATGAGCCTAATAATAATGTTGTGCTTAGTACCAACAATATATCCCATTCATTTAACTTAACGGGTAAAAAATTAATAAAATAAGTTCCTTCTGATAAAATTTTATTTCCTAATAAATCATTGCATATCGTAATTAAACTTGTTAAATGAAAAGCTATAAAAATACCCAATCCAGTGCCTATAATACTAGAAATTATATAAATAATTAACCCGTGCCAAAAAAACACACATTGAATTAAAATATTTTTAGCTCCCAATGCACGTATTATCGCAATATCATAGTTTTTGTCTTTTATTGATAAAATCAGTACAGCAATTACATTAAAACAAGAAATACCTACGATTAATATCATTGATAAATATATAATTATGCGAATCATTTGAATGTCTTGATAAATATATCCATAAGTTTCCATCCAACTACGCGCAAAAACCTGCTGGTTCAGCATTCTTTGAATTTTATATAGTGTTTTATTAACAGAAAAAATATTGTTAAGCTTAATAGCTATTCCTGCAACATCTGACGTTTCATCATAATAATGTTGCACATCTGATAAAGACATTATTGCAATATTGCAGTCTAATTGACTATTTGAATTTAATATTCCAGCTACTTGTAAACGAATTTTCTTAGATGACAATAATTTATTATTTGAACGAAAATCATGAGCAGTCACAACAGTAATCCAATCACCCACTCTAATTCCTAAATCTTCTGATATTCCTTTTCCTAAAATAATTTTTTCTATATTTTCGCAAAAATATTTCCAAGAATCTTTTTCTATAAAATTAAGTAATGCGTTTTCATTGACGTTTTGCTTCAAATCTACACTTCTAACATAAACTACATGCCATTTATTATTATATTCAATAACTCCATAAAAATTAATATAAGGACTCGCATGACTAATATCTGGTATCCGACGAATACACTCTAAAACTGTTTGCCAATTAACAAATGGTGCTCTTATTGGTTCAATTTCCCCATGTGGAATAACTGATAAAATACGATTACTTAATTCATATTTAAATCCATTCATTGTACTTAATGCAATTATAGATATAAGTATTCCTATAGTAATACTAATAACAGAAATCAAAGACATTAAGGATATTAAAATATTACCACTCGAACCTCGATGAAATTTTAATGCAATTTTCAAAGACAACATCATTTATAAACAATTACCTAAACGAGTCATTCTGACTCAATTTTATTTTACCATTAGATATCAAAAATATTTTATGACATTGTTTAGCCAAATTTAAATCATGCGTTGCGATTAAAAAAGTTGTGCCATAATATGTATTTAACTTTTTTAATAATTGAAAGATACTATCTGAATTTTTTTGATCTAAATTACCGGTTGGTTCATCAGCTAATATTAAAGATGGATTATTTACTATAGCCCGAGCTATAGTCACTCGTTGACTTTCCCCCCCAGATAATTCATGCGGAAAAGAATGAATATAATTTTTTAATCCAACTGACTCTAATATACATTGTGCCCTATTTTTTGCCTGATTAAACGCAATACCTCCAATCAATAAAGGCATTGCTACATTTTCTAAAACATCAAAATCTAACAATAAATGATGAAATTGATAAACAAACCCTAACCGTTTATTACGTATCACAGAACGTTCGCTGTCAGTTAATTTATGTAGCGCATGACCCTCAAAAAATATCTCCCCTTCAGTTGGCTTATCCAATCCTCCAAGCAAATGCAACAATGTACTTTTGCCAGATCCAGATGCTCCTACCACAGCAATCATTTCATTAGATTGTATACTCAGAGTAATGCAATTCAACACTCTAATTAATAAATTAGCGCGTTGATAATATTTTGTTAACTGAATACAATGCAACAATGGAATATCAGCCATAACGTAAAATTTTTGCAGGATAAAAAGAAGCCGCTCGCCACGATGGGTACAACGTAGCCAACAAGATCATAATAAACGTCATGAATATGATACTTGAAATTTGAGAATATTTTATTTCTATAGGTAAAAATATAGTATCTGGAAATATTTTTAAAAATAATAATATTTTATTTAACTTATGAGATAACAATACTCCTGATATCGTTCCCAATATAATACCAAAAAACCCATTAGTAACTCCTTGAACCATAAAAAGTAAGATAATTTGTCGGCGAGTGAAACCATATGTTTTGAGTATTGCAATTTCTATTTGTTTTTCTAATATTAATAATACTAAAAAAGAAACAATGTTAAAACCTGCTGCTATTATAATTAAACCTAACAACAAAGACATTATATTTTTTTCTATTTTCATCGCTTGAAATAAAGACCCTTTATATTCTCTCCAATCCTTCCACATCCAGTCTGTATGTAATCGCATTTGTTGAGTGTAGTGACTGAGTAAAAATGGTTCATGTAACCATAAACGCCACCCAGTAACACATTGAAATGGATAATGCATTAACGCAGAAGCATCTAATTGATGAACTAATACTTGATAAGAATCAACTTCACTGTTAGTAATATAAATATCTAATACCGTAAACAGTCGTTGACTGGGGATATGGCCAATAGGAGTGATCTGCATAACAGAAGGAACAAGCAAACGAACTTGATCATTTATATGTACTTCAAGTTTTTTTGCTAATGCTGATCCAAGAATTATATAATATTTTCCTACAACCAATTGATTTTCACGTTTATTTACCAAATAACCACACAATGGTTCAAAACAAGTTGGATCGATCCCTAACATAACTCCAAACGACATCTTATTGGAACTTTGCAATATCACATTGGATATGACCAATGGCTCCTTACGCATTATATTGTGTAATTGATCTAATACTAAATTTGGTTTATCTCTAACATGTACATATCCTTTGGGGGTAGTGAGTAACGCATGAGGTATGAAATGCAGAAGATTTTGTTTTAACTCACGCTCAAAACCATTCATAACTGATAACACGGTTATCATAGCCATCACACCTATCATAATAGCAAAACTAGAAAACCAATAAATATGCCGACCAAATTGATCTATCGATTTTCCTGAAATATAACGTAGAGCAATAAACAATATAGTCGATCGATGCATCAATATTTGTTTAGGTTACCTCATAAATATAAAAATAATATAAAATCGTATATTTTACATCATATGAAATATATAATTACATGCACATATGTATATGGATACAAAATTTATTGAAATAATAAATATAATTATTTTAAGTAAATTTTAATAACTGAATTATTTCTCAGTATTATATTTTTCAGTCTCTTAAAGGAGTTTTTATATTACCAACACATCTCAATATTATTGAGAACCGTTTATATTCTTATACAGAACCGTTAACAACACGTAAAATCTCACCGGTTTTAACGGATATTAATTGCAATTCTAAATTTGGTTTTAATGCATCTCCATAAGCAATACCATACAAAATATAATTCGCTTTTAAATAATTTGCAATTTTCATAGAAAAACTATAAGAATTTCTATTATCTTCTGGTAACATACCTAATTCCCTATATACAGAATACAGTATTTCCATATCGATAACATTATATTTCCTGGTATTCTCTACAATATAATGAATCAAAATATTTGTAATTTTGCTAGCCTGCAAAATACCATCAGTTTTATTCTTTACCATATTTACTAATAATACGCTATCACGTTCGATATTATCAAAAAAAAACACACTTTGAAGCATTCTTAGTAAAACCGGTTGCCAATTAATTAAATTAATTTTTTGTGGTATTAATAAAATAGGTTCTGTCGTCAAAATAGACACATTATTGTTACATAAACCAATATGATATAAAAAAATCATACTAAGAAGTAGATGCGCTATTTGTTTATTCACAATCATAAAATACATTATGCTATTGTTGACAATAAAATTTAATATTAATTTTTTAAAAATTTTTTATTTAGTTATATGAATGTAATACAACAAGCACCACGCTTCATTATCTCTGATCATACCGTATATACAAGTACGCCATCTTATTTAAAGGAACACATAATTGATTTAGTAATGTATTTTTAATTAAACCATGTTATTTCTGCAACAAAGGGCCCAAAGGCTCTCCGCCCAATAAATGCATATGAAGATGATAAATTTCTTGGCCAGCATGATCGTTACAATTAACTATTAAACGATAACCTGAAGAATGTATATTCTTTTTTTCAGCGATTTTTGCCGCTACTATAAACAACCTACCTAATATCATTTCATCATGAGTTGTTGCATGATTAACGGTAGGAATCAAAATATTAGGCACAATTAATACATGAACAGGTGCCTTAGGACTTAAATCATAAAATGCAGTAACTAACTCATCCTGATATAATATATCAGTTTTGACTTTTTTTTGAATAATATTCATAAAAATATTGTCTTTTTTCATAACTTATCCTATTCCTAAAAATCATATGAATTCTACAATAATTTTTTTAAATAAATCAAACAACGTTATATTCTTAAAATAACAAACACAAATACTGCATGATTTCCAATATTCTATAATTACTGTATAAATGAATCTCACATTAACCGAAACATCATTCAATACCAGTATCATGGTCATGATCTAAAAATTAACAAAAAATACGAACAATAATCTATTTATACATACAGATTAATATACAATATTATTATAGTTTTATTTTAAATGAAACAAAGTACGAAAATTAGATGTAGTGATAACTGCTAATTCATCTATATTTATATTTTTTATAAACGCTACGTATTTGGCGATTTCATATATGTAAGCAGGTTGATTCTCTTTCCCTCTATAAGGAACTGGAGTTAAATAAGGAGAATCAGTTTCTAATAAAATACGATCGGAAGGTACATATTTAATGACTTCCTGCATCATATAAGATTTAGTAAACGTTATCATTCCAGAAAAAGATATATAAAAATTGAGATCTAACAACAATCTTGCAGTATCTATATCTTCACTAAAACAATGCAATATACCACCGCACTCCCCTGCTTCTTCTGAGCGTAAAAGAGTGACAGTATCCTGACAAGAAGCGCGACTATGTACAATAATTGGTTTTTTTGCTGCTTTAGCAACACGAATATGTTCTCTAAATGCTTTTTTTTGATTTTTTTTGCTATCTGATTCTAATCGATGATAATAATCCAATCCAGTTTCACCGATAGCTACTACATTCCTTTTAGAAGACAAAACATACAATTTTTCACTGTCAAAATTATTAATATTATATATATATGTAGGATGCACTCCACAAGAAAACACAACATCACTTCTATATCCAATTAATCTTACCATATCATCATAATCCGACATAGTAAGGCTGACCGACAAGACTAATTGCACCCCCTTTTGTTTAGCTTTATTCAACACATCTGATACATTTTTATGAATATCTTGATAATTCAATTGATTTAAATGACAATGGGAATCCACCAAAAACATAACATTATATACTCCATTAATGCAAACAAGATTCAACAATATCTTGTTGCCAATTTAATAATCGATAAGTCAATAATAATTCGCGATTAACATTAGTAAATTCTTGAAAATAACGTAACAATACCAACCATTGTTGTAACTGACGACTTAAAGATACCACGCCCCAATGCACTGTAATAACAGTAATCAATTCTACTTGATCTAAGTTTATTAAAAATCCTTTTTTTATCCCTTGCTTCCATTTTAATGCATCTACAAGTACAGTTATAAACCAATACAAATATATATCATTCTTACAAGTATTTAAAAACGGTACAAGTTTTAAAAAATCCCCGTTTGCAATTACGTAATTTATACATTTGCACAATTCTAATCGTTGTTTCCATAAACCTAGTTTAAACATATCTTCAGCTTCTATAGGAGATCCATCACACAAACGTAATGCACACCGCGCCAACAAAATATCATTTATCCCTTCTCTATTTTTCATCAACCACTCTAATCCGATCGATTCTTTCGGAGATATAATAGACCATCGCATACATCGACTCAACAACGTTAGTGATATTTTCATATAATCTCGAGTTTTAAAAAAAAAATAAGTATTTGTTGGGGGTTCATCAAGTGTTTTTAACAATGCATTAACAGCCTGATCAGTTAAATATTCCACATATTCTATATATATAATTTTTACTTTACTTTGACATGCATGCTTATGTAGAGAATTAATACAAACACGTATAGTATCTACACCTATAGTCTGAGTATTATTTTCAGGACTTATTTCATAATAATCTGGATGATACCCTACGTTCATTAATCTACAATCATAACAAATATTGCAATATCGATTCGCATCAGGATGAGAACAAATTAACCAACGTGCAATAGCATAAATTAAAGTATTTTCACCATTGTTTCGTTTACTATTTAAAAGTAACGCATGATGTCCTCTATCTTGTCGATAAGCATTTAATATTTGATTATAAGTACTATCTAGCCAAGAATACCATATCATTATAGATTATTCCTGAGAATGTAAGAACCACCAATCTAAATGTCTATAAATAGACACGGAAACTTCTTCTAAACTTTGAGTAGCATCAATCGTGATAATATTTTTTCTTGCAGAAGCTAATTTTTTGTAGCAAGAACGTACACGATCAAAAAAACTCAAAGGCTCCTGTTCAATGCGATCTAATTTCTGTCTATGATTTATACGAGATATGCTTAATTCTGGAGAAATATCAAGATAAAATGTCAAATCTGGAGATAAGGTATTTGTGATCTTATCTGATAAAGCATGCAACAATAATGTATCAATTCCTCTTCCGCCTCCTTGATACGCCTGAGAAGACAAATCAAATCTATCCCCAATTACCCAATAACCTTTAGATAAAGCTGGTTTAATAACATTTTCTACCAATTGTAATCGCGCAGCGTATATCATTAATAATTCTGATATACTATTGATAGGTTCATTCATAGGACCGCCATATTTAATCAATACGCGTAAAAAATCTGAAACCGGCGTCCCGCCGGGTTCATGAGTAGTCAAAACATTAGTTACACCATATTTATATAAGTATTTACTTATTCTATGAGTAATAGTAGTTTTTCCAGCGCCATCTAATCCTTCAATCGTAATAAACCTATTGTCCATAGCACATCCTGATATAAGGTTGTGTAACCGTTTTATTTAATTATTTATTAAAGTCCATAAAATTTTACATATTTATGAAAATGAACAATAATTAAAATATATAATCTTATATATGCTTTAATCGTATCTTTTCAAATATATAACTATAAAACCCAGAATAATAAAACCCAATCAATCCCAAAAGGATTGCTAATTATAATTAGCATTGTACGGATGCAAATATCACTTTTACACTACAATAATATATTGAATAACAATTATTATTGAAATCATTAGTTACTTGTAAATCAATTGATATGACACAATTATGACTAACGGAGAGCATAAATATTTTTTACATATTATTTTATAAATAACATTTATAAATATGTTAAAGTTTATTATCTATAATATGAAACCGTAGCAAATGAAATAATGTCCTATCCGAATACACACAATCATCAATTGAATTGACTGACGCTAGCGGTAATAAAGCATTTGTAATAAAAACTTCATTTGCATGTTTTAAATGTTCAGGTCCAACCGTTACTTCTTGTATACAGTAGCCTAATTTTGGTAATAATTTTAATACCAATTGACGCATAGTTCCATTAACACCAGCATAATATAAAGATGGGGTAAATACCTGGTATTTATATCTCCAAAAAATATTGGCACTACAACACTCTACCACGTTTCCATCAGTATCCAAAACTAGTGCTTCATCAGTTGTTTCACATTTGCTTACCCAAATAGCAATCATAACTTGTTCTAATCTATTAAGATGCTTTATTCCTGCCAAGCAAGCGTTACGTGCTAACCGCACAATACTCGTTTTTAAACGAATTCCAGAATGAATCCAGCGCGTGTAATATTTTGGTAATCGACTAACATGAATTATACGTAATGGTTCAATATCATTATCACATTGATATCCATATAATCTGTGACTATTACTCCTACTGATTATTACTTTAATAACATTATATATATCATTATATACAGCTGCTTGCTGCATTTCTTTATGCAGAAGATGAAAATTAAAATTGTTAAACATCAACCTTTTTGCTGAAACAACTAATCTATCCATATGCCAATCTAAAAAATCTATTTTTCCATGCTGTAATTTAGCAGTCGTAAAAAATCCATCACCAAAATGTAAAGCACGATTATTTAATGATATTGTTTTTTTTGAAATTCCATTCACCCAATACATTTTAATCTCAATCAGTCAGCGTTTAACAATGTTAATAGTTATTAATATAATTAATACTAAAACAATTCTTAATGATCATGCATAACAAAAAGATAAGCATTATTTTTTTATTTATATATACTGTGCGTTACTCACATTAAAATAAACATAATCATATATTAACGCATAAAATATCAACACGCAGACAATTAATATCCATCACCTTATATCTCCACGTGCACAAATTTTTATTCTAACCTAATTATCATATAACTTTTATGATCTCTTCAATTCTATAATACAAAAAACAATTTATATTAATATTCATAATGTATCTACAGAACTAAATTTTTTGAAACTACCATCTTTTGATGTTCATACACTATTATTACTATTTTCATACTATAATTTAATTTATTTATAAGAAATAATTCGTTAATTTATTAATCAATAATACATGCTTACAGTCAATTAGTGTATTAATTATTAAAAAATTATTAAACTAAATAAAGATCATGCTGCACATTTAATCAAATGTATACATAACAAAAACTATCTCCAATAAAATTCAATTTTATATTATGATTATGAATATAATGCACTAAAAATCATTCATATCTTGCTTAATATAACCAGGTAAAGGTTATCAGTTTTTAATTAATTATTCTTATTTTGTTGATGATTATTACTAATAAAATCTATTGCCGCCTGAACAGTTGTAATTTTTTCAGCTTCTTCATCTGGAATTTCAGTATCAAACTCTTCCTCTAACGCCATAACCAACTCAACAGTATCAAGAGAATCAGCTCCAAGATCATCGACAAATGAAGCGTGATTTACTACTTCCTCTTGTTTAACTCCTAATTGTTCAGAAATAATTGTTTTTACTTTTTCTTCTATAGTATTCATATTTTTATTTTCCTATCAAAATGCGCTTATATAATAGTGCTCAAAAATATAAAACACACTACACTTCAAACGATGAACAAATAAAATACATTTTATTTTATTATATTTATATTTAAAATAAATCACATAAAATAAATTACCCCATATACATTCCCCCATTAATATGCATCGTTTGTCCAGTAATATAGTTTGAATGATCAGAAGCAAAAAACATAACCGCATAAGCCACATCTTTTGGATCTCCAAAACGATTAACTGGTATTTGTAATAAAATATCATTTTTTTGTTTATCAGTTAACTTTTTAACCATATCTGTACAAATAAATCCTGGTGTTACCAAATTAACCGTAATGCCTCTCGAAGCAACTTCACGAGCTAAAGACTTTGTAAACCCAATCAATCCTGATTTAGCAGCCGAATAATTTGATTGCCCAGCATTGCCCATAACACCAACTACAGAACCAATATTAATAATTCTACCATAATGTTTTTTTATCATCGATTTTATTACCGATTTAGACATACGGTATACAGCAGTTAAATTTACGTCAATAACAGATTGCCATTCATCATCTTTCATGAATAACAAAATATTATCTTGAACAATACCAGCATTATTTACTAATATATCAACACTATCAAATTCTTGGCGTATTTTTTCAAAAAAAAGATCAATAGAACATTTATCTGCAACATTCAATTGCATCCCTTTTCCTTGATTTCTTAAATACCGATTAATGTCTTTGACACCTAACTCGCTAGTCGCTGTTCCTATTACAGTAGCCCCATATATTGCAAACATTTCGATAATAGCACGACCAATACCGCGACGAGCACCAGTTACTAAGACAATTTTTTCATTAAAATTCATCCTACATGTACCCCTCTCATACAAATATATTAATTCTTATTAATTCTAATTGCTTCTGACAAAGAAATAGGATCATTTACTGACAAACTAAACACATCGCTAACAGTATTACGTATCAATCCAGTCAATATTTTTCCAGGTCCCATTTCTAAAAATCTCTTAATTTTTTGATGAATGCAATATTGCATAATTTCATGCCAACGCACCGGAGTATATAATTGTCGTATTAATGCATTACGAATATCTTTAGGTTCCCACTCAACGCACGCATCAACATTATTTACTACTGGTATTCTAGGAGTAGTGATGACGATTTTTTCTAGTTCTTTTTTGAATTTTACAACTACTGGTTTCATTAATGAGCAGTGCGATGGAACACTAATCGGCAACATAAGTATATGTTTTGCACCTGCATTTTTACAACACAAATTGACACGATTTACTGCTTCTTTATGTCCGGCAATAACTACATGTCCAGGCCCATTAAAACTAGCAGGAGAAACAATTTGATCTTGTTGTGCTGATTTACATAATTCAAAAACAACATCATCACTTAGCCCAATAATTACAGACATAGCTCCACGTCCATACGGTACTACTTCTTGCATTAACATACCACGTATCATTACTAATTTAACTGCAGAATATAAATCCATACTTCCCGCGCATACTAAAGCAGAATATTCGCCTAAACTATGGCCAGCCATTATCTTTGGCGCACAACCTCCCTGCTGCTTCCATATTCTCCAAACAGCTACTGACGCGGTTAAAATAGCCGGTTGTGCTCGATAAGTTTTATTTAATTCTGTAGCAGGCCCACGTTGTATCAATTTCCATATATCATAACCTAGAACCTCCGATACTTCATAAAAAGTCTCTTTTACTAACGGATAATGTTCTGAAAGAGTTCTTAGCATCCCTACTTGTTGAGCTGCCTGTCCTGGAAATACTACAGCTAATGTATTCATAATAATCAATATTCCTCTCATAATTTAAAATCGTAATAACGCTGAACCCCAGGTAAATCCAGCCCCGAACGCTTCTAGTAATACCAATTGACCTGACTTAATACGACCATCACGTACAGCTTCATCTAACGCTAAAGGAACAGAAGCCGCAGATGTATTCCCATGTCTGTCAAGCGTAATTATTACTTTTCTCATATCCATATCTAATCGTTTAGCAGTAGCAGAAATAATTCTTAAATTAGCCTGATGAGGGACCAACCAATCTAATTCATCTTGATGTAAATTATTCATACTCAAAGTTTCATCTATAACGCGCGCTAAAACAGAAACAGCTATTTTAAATACTTTGTTACCAGCCATGGTTAAATAATTAGATATATCAGGACTCTTCCTATTACAATTAGGAAGAGTCAATAAATCCCCATGATCTCCATCTGCATGTAAGTGAATAGAAATAATACCTGGTGTTTCCGAGCGACCAAGTACTACTGCTCCCGCTCCATCCCCAAATAAAATCAATGTTCCACGATCTCTAGGATTTAGAGTATGACTTAAAGTATCTGACCCTACAACCAAAGCATAATCTACGCTTCCATTCTTAACATATTGATCCGCTACACCTAGTGCATAAACAAATCCAGAACAAGCTGCTGATAAGTCGAAGGCAATAGTATCTTGTATATGTAAATCACGTTGAATTTGACATGCTGAACTAGGAAATGCATGACTGGAAGATGTCGTTGCAACAATAATAATCCCTACTTTGTCGGCGTGCACACAAGACATATCTAAAGCTCTTTTAGCAGCAAAATAACCCATTTTGGCTACAGTTTCATCAGAAGTAGAAATACGCCGTTCTTGAATACCAGTGCGAGCAACAATCCACTCATGCGATGTATCTACCATTTTTTCTAAAACAATATTAGATCTAATGTTTTGCGGTAAATAGCTCCCTGTTCCAAGAATTCTAGTAAACATGTATATTAATGATTATTTTTAGATAGCACTGCGCTTAATTGATGAGAAATTTTTTCTGGAACCTCCCGTTCCACGGAATGTATTGCCTGTGTGATAGCGGCAATAAATGCGTGTTGATTAGCTGCTCCATGACTTTTTATTACCGTACTACGTAAACCCACCAAGTGAGCGCCATTATACCAATCAGGGTTAAATTGATTAAATTGATTAAACAGATATTGTCTGATCCAGAAATTAATAATTTTCATAAACCAGTTCGGCTTATTTTTTTTTCCTGACGATTGTAATGTTGATAAAATAACTCTTATAACTCCTTCCATAGTCTTTAAAGTAATATTGCCAATAAATCCATCACAAATCAAAACATCGGTTTTCCCTGTTAATAAATCATTCGCCTCAACATAACCAACATAATGAATTGATGGAATAGTATGCAATATCCTGGAAGCATGACGAATATTATCTAATCCTTTAGTTTCTTCCGATCCGATATTTAATAACGCTACTCTTGGATGACTTACTCCTAAAATTTGTTTTGATAATACTGAACCCATGATCGCAAACTGTACTAGCATTCCACCGTCACATGAAATATTAGCGCCTAAATCTAAAATAACAGTTTTTCCTTGTTTTTGGTGCGGCAGCAATGTTGTTAAAGCAGGGCGTTCGATACCGTGTACAGACTTAAGCACTAATTTAGATAAGCCCATGAGCGCCCCTGTATTTCCTGCGCTAACACAAGCGTGAGCACGACCTGACTTGATCAGCTCTAAAGCTACTCGCATCGAGGTATCTTTGCTCACTCTAATAGCCTGAGCAGGCCTCACATCTCCACTTATTACCGATTTTGATGGAATAACAGTTAACCTATCAAGACCTATAGATTTTGATGCTGCTAATATGGGTAAAATTGCATCAGGATTTCCAACAAGTAACAATCTAAGTTTTGGATATAAAGACAATGCTTGCAAAGAAGCTGGCACCGTTACCACAGGCCCAAAATCGCCACCCATTGCATCTAATGCAATAACCAAATTTTGTAGCTGTATATCGTTTTTCAAAAATTAATTCTCAATCATTTTTCGTCCACGATAAAACCCATCACAAGTAACACAATGACGTCGATGTATTTCTCCAGATGTCCGATCTACTGATATAGTAACCGGGCGCAGCGCATGATGAGAACGACGCATTCCTCTTGTAGAACGAGTAGATTTATTTTGTTGTACGGCCATGCTATACTCTCCCTTTGATATATTTCAATATTATTTTTCATCCAAAGACCGATCTAATCTTAATGAGATCGACTAATAATTAAAATATTCACTTATTTAATCACACATAATATAGTTTTTTTAAAATAGAAAAATTGTTTATTTTCAATATAAAAACAATTATTTACCAGAAAATATATTATGATTAATTATCTATCGTTCCGCAAATATAATTTTTTTATTTATTTAAATTACCTTTTTTTTAAATTATCACGAAACATACTTCTAACTGTAAAAAAAATAGTGACCACATATAATCACTACATTTACACACATACTCATATATTTTAAACTGTATAAAAAATGAACTGACATAAAACCAACCAATATATCATATTGCTGTATTTTTACGGTCTCATTTTATAAAATTTTTAAAATAAAAAAAATATCATTTAAGACACAACTAAAAATAAATCTTTTAACATCAATCACTAACACATTCACTCCAACTAATAAAATTTCATGATATATTTTAACAAAATTCAATTCACTTAAATATATATTAATCCTTAACTCTCGATATTATATAACTCATTCTAAATATTAAATTATTACTCATCATTAACATTTCTAAAACATACACACACTTCATAACTCATCAAAATAATTAACTAATTTTTTCATTCTTTAAGATAAAGTGCCTAAATATTTATAACTAACATTAACTGCATAGAATAATTGAATTATACGGCTACTTCAAAAGACTCATTGTTTTATAAAATGTTTTTATTTAAAAATAAGTAAATTAAATTAATGTTTAATTTACTTATATTTTTTATTAAAAAATAAATAGCGCACAATCATTATAAAATAAAATTACGTATATCATCCTTTTAATAAAAATTAACAATAATAAATTTTAATTATTTTAAATTATCTATATTTTTAATAATATTTTCCAATAAACAATCATAGCTTTTTATAGATAAATTTCTTAAAAAAAATAAGCAATTGTGAAATGATTGACCTAATGGCGCATGTATATAGAAATCTTTTTTTGTATTTGGATGTATAAAACGCAATATAGAAGCATGTAAGAATAATCGATTAAATCCAAACCGTTTAAATCGAGTATTAGATTGATAATTGCCATACCGACTATCCCCTACGATAGGATGACTCGCGTATTGAGTGTGTACTCTAATCTGATGTGTACGTCCAGTAATAGGTTTAATTGTCAGCAAAGTCGCTACGCTATCAAAATGTTCTTTAACTTGAAAATGAGTCGTAGAAGATTTCCCCTTTTCTGAGTCTATATAAACAACTCTGCTACTATTGAGTAAAGTATTTTTTTTAAACAATGACGCAGATACTATTTGTAAATTTGCATCCCATCTTCCATGTACCAACGCTAAATATTCCTTTTTCATATTTTGTAAACGTAACTGTTCATGTAAATATACTAAAGCAGTGCGTTTTTTAGCCACTAATAAGACACCAGAAGTTTCTCGATCTAAACGATGAACTAACTCTAAAAACTGTGTTTTAGGACGCAATGCTCGTAATCCCTCAATAACACCAAATTTAAGACCACTTCCTCCATGCGCAGCAACACCAGTAGGCTTGTTCAATGCCAATAAATAATCATCTTCATAAATTATGATATTCTGTAAAAATGCAATTTCTTCCATATATTTTTTATTAAATCTATTGATTTTTATTCCTCTTATTGGAGGAATTCTTAATAAATCTCCTATTTGCAACTTATACTGAAATTTAATTCTTTTTTTGTTAACACGTATTGCGCCAATTCGTATAATTCTATAAATCATAGATTTAGGTGCTACTTTTAGATAAGTATACAAAAAATTATCAATTCTTTGACCAGAAAAATTTGAAGAAATTCTAACAAAATGTATACGAATATCATGTTCTTTCATAAGAAACCATGGCAATTACATAATTGTTTTAATATAATAATAAATATAATGAAAAAATCATAATTTTAGCAAGCTAATATCAAATTGCATGATAAATACTGTAAAATTGATATATTTAATATTCGCAATTAATAATTTTAAATTAAAAACATTTAATTTCACGCATATATAATTTTTATAGTGTTATTTTTTCATCTAATACCAAGTACAATTATTAGTTCATTTGATTACAATAAGACTACTTGTAGCTGATACATTAAAAAAAATAACAAACATCACTCGTAATGATGTTTTGCACAATACGGTAGTCTATCGATAACTAATATTATGATTTGCATAGATATGTGGTTATTAACAATTCCAGGAACCTTCTAAACAAAAAAATAATTATACATTTAAGTTGTAAATGCAAATCTATTAAACATCAAACTATAAAAATACTAAAAATAATTAGATATTTAAATCCAAATATCTACATTGCAATATATCAACATTGAGCAAAAATTATAATGAAAAGAATGTTAATTAACGCTACTCAACAAGAAGAATTACGAGTAGCATTAGTAGATGGGCAACGATTATATGATCTAGATATTGAAACAGTAGGTCATGAACAAAAGAAATCAAATATTTATAAAGGAAAAATTATCCGAATTGAACCTAGTTTAGAAGCAGTATTTGTAGATTATGGAGTCGAACGACACGGATTTCTTCCTATAAAAGAAATCTCACACGAATATTTTCTTTCTTCGTCATCTTCCTATAATAAATTCAATATTAAGGAAATTTTATGTGAAGGACAAGAACTAATTGTACAAATAGATAAAGAAGAAAGAGGAAATAAAGGTGCTGCATTAACTACTTTTATCAGTTTAGCAGGTAGCTATTTAGTACTCATGCCAAATAATCCCAAATCCAGTGGAATCTCAAGACGAATTGAAGGAAACGACCGTATCGAATTAAAAGAAATTCTATCTACTTTAGAATTACCTGAAGGAATGAGTTTGATTATTCGTACTGCTGGTCTGGGGAAATCTATCGAAGCGTTAGAATGGGATTTAACTTCTCGTTTGCAACATTGGAAAACCATCAAAAATACCGCAGCAAAGCACTTGGCTCCTTTTTTAATTCATCAGGATAGTAATGTTATCGTACGTGCATTTCGAGATTATTTACGCCCAGATATAGGAGAAATTTTAATTGATAATCCCGAAATTATGAATTTAGCCAAAGAACATATAACTTCTTTAGGTCGCCCAGATTTCACTAAAAAAATAAAATTTTATAATGGCGATGTTCCTTTATTTAGTCACTACCAGATAGAATCTCAAATAGAATCAGCGTTTCAACGAGAAGTACGATTGCCATCTGGAGGGTCCATTGTTATAGACACTACCGAGGCTCTAACAGCAATCGATATTAATTCTGCACGCTCTACTAAAGGAGCAGATATTGAAGATACAGCTTTTCATACCAATTTAGAAGCAACTGATGAAATAGCGCGTCAGTTACGTCTTCGGGATGTAAGTGGATTAATTGTTATAGACTTCATAGACATGACTCCAATTCGGCATCAACGAGAAATTGAAAATAGCTTAAAGATAGCAGTGCATCAGGATCGCGCTCGCATTCAGATGGGACATATTTCTAAATTTGGTCTATTAGAGTTATCTAGACAGAGATTAAGTACGTCGCTTGGAGAATCAAGTCATTATATTTGCCCACGTTGTAGCGGAACAGGCAGCATTCGTGACAACGAATCTCTTTCTCTATCAATTTTACGTTTAATTGAAGAAGAAGCGCTAAAAGATAATACTTATGAAGTACATGCGATCGTTCCTGTAGTTATCGCCTCATATTTACTCAATGAAAAACGAAAAGCTATTAGCGATATAGAACAACGACAAAAAGGAGTACGTGCCATTATAGTGCCTTATGAACAAATGAAAACTCCAAATTACGAAGTACGACGTATACGTAAAGGAGAAACATACAATAAACCAAGCTATTTATTAGCAACAAATCAAGACTATGAAATAACCCAATCATCAGGAGAAATAATTTCTTCAAACTACACTTATACTACAGAAAAACCACAGCCGACAAAAAGCACTGTATCAAATGTAATACCTACTTATAATAAGAATTTTTCTTATGCAAATTGCAGGTTTCAATTTAAATCAAAAAGAGAGCTATCATGGTTTGATAAAATCAAAAATTATTGGCATAAAATACTCAGTTTATGTATCACAAGTTATAATAATTTAAAACAAGCACTATCAAAAATAACCACCAAAAACATTAATTGGATATACACTAAAATTATATATCAACACAAACCATCTCAGCACATAAATCATTATTTTAAGTCATATCCGAATTTTTATTCTAAATACAATAGTAGCAGTAATATTAATAATAATAAAAAAAATTATATCCATAATACAAAAAACAAAACTAACTTGAATAATCATAAAAAAATAAAATATTTTTTTAATAAAGATAATAATAACAACACTCAGTCTCTATCGAGATTTATTGACAATATTTACAAATCTGCGCCTACTCCCTGCTACACTAATCCAACGCAGTCTATTGAAAAAATAACAAAAAAAATACCTATGCAGAGACATAAAAAAAGATATATGCACAACATTAAACATCAGCACTTAAATAAAACACATCATTCAGAATATTGGATATGGCGAAAACATCACCAACCTGAACACACCTTGCATATGAAAGTCAATAACGAACCAGTAATACCTATAAATATCAATTCCTACAGAACATGTTGTACAACAGATCCCCACTGTTTTGACAAAAAAACCACCATTACTGAAGTAAATTCTAATACTATCGATAATTCTACAGATATTCATACCTCTGATTTAACATCAAATACTCTACATATCCCAAAAAATATCAACAACACTATTATACACTGCTCACATATTAACCATAGCGCTGCTAAATATTATAAAAACATATCCCAACAAGACAACAATAACCGCGCACAACTGATTCACCGTATACGCCGATCTTCTCGTCATTTTCGTATAAATTTTAAATACCGGTTACAACAACGTCGAGACAAAATTACCTTAAAAAAAATGTAATAATATTACGAAATAAATGTGATATAGCGCTAACATAACTTCGAAAATTCATTACATATACATATCTTTCATATGTCTAAAATAGAATCTAAAAATAAAAATTAGTTCTTTAGTTTTTAATAAAATAAATTTATAAATCATACTTTGATGTTTAAGCTATGCAATATCTAAAGAAATAACCAATTAACATAAATATATTTTATCATACATAAACCTATATACCTAATTTTAAAAATTTTATTCGCTACAAAATTACTCAAAGCATTTAAGATATGCTATTATCAAGTGTATGTATGTGCAATTTTGTGAAAATAGATTCCTAAAATATATATTATTATCACAATATATATTGTAATATATGCTAATACATTTTTATTGTGTCGTTTATATGATGTTAACTACGTATGAATAAACTTCCGGTTTTTAATTACTCTTTCTTGCGCCCACGATTTTGGTTAATTTGGATAGGTATAGGAACATTATATATTTTAGTATTACTCCCTTATCCTATCATACACTATCTTGGTACTAGAATTGGTCGTATTACAAAATATTTTATGATAAATCGCATGCGTATTATTCGTAGAAACTTAGAACTCTGTTTTCCTAATTTACCAAATCAAGAACAACAAGATTTGTTCAACAAAAATTGTGAATCCATAGGTATGGGGATATTTGAAACTGGAATGGCTTGGTTTTGGTCAGAACATAGAATTAAACGCTGGTTTAAAATTAATGGGCTAGATAGCATAACCCAAGCACGAAAAAAAAATCAAGGCATATTATTGATTGGGGTGCATTTTTTCACCTTAGAATTAGGTGCTCGAATTTTAGGTATGCTGAATCCAGGTATTGGTGTCTACCGTCCTAATGATAATCCATTATTAAACTGGTTACAAACTAAGGGCCGATTAAGATCGAATAAAACAATGTTGGATCGTACTAATATTAAAGGCATGATTAAAGCTTTACAACACGGGGAAATTGTTTGGTATGCACCAGATCATGATTACGGATATAAAAACAGTGTATTTGCCCCCTTATTCGCAGTGTCAAATGCAGCGAGTACTATTGGTACTTATATACTCACAAAAATAGCTAAACCTGCAATTGTTCCTTTTGTGGCACGCAGATTACCTAATGTTCTTGGATATGAACTGCTAATTTTGCCAAATAAACAAGATGAAATACCTTTAGACACAAATATCGATATGATCAAACACATTAATAAAGTAATCGAACAAGTAATCTTACTAGCCCCTGACCAATATATGTGGCTACATCGTCGATTTAAAACCCGTCCGCCTGGAGAATCTTCTTTATATTAATTAAACAAAAACAAAATCAAAACGACTGGTTGCAGGCCAATAAAATTAATCATATTATGTAAATTATTATTGGTACAAATGCAGATACGAACAAATATGCGTAATCTATTCATTTTATTTCATATTAAATATTATTAAATCACATTATACTCAAAATGTTTTTCTTTAACTAAGAAATCATTTTTTAAAATTAATAAAAATTAAATTATTATATACTGCTGCAATTTCATACAATTTTTTGATATGATGAAGAATCACGTTGATTGATTATAAGTTTTAATTAAACGTTCTTAAAAATTTTTTAAAATAATTTTTACAACGCTATTAATCATATATAAAAATAACCAAAACATAAATTTTTAAACAATATAAATAAATATGAGTACAAAAATATATTTTTATAAAATAATATTTTTTATTGCTGGTTTATATCATTATTTTGCTTCTGCTACTGTTTATACATTACCCGATAACAATGACAGACTAATAGGCGAGAATATAGAAATTGTCACACCTAAAAACAATACATATTCTCTTGAATATTTTTCTGCACAATTTCAAGTAGGAATAAGCAACATGTTAGAAGCTAATCCCGACGTCGATGTCTATCTTCCAGATTCAGAAAAACGATTAATAATTCCACATCAATTAATTTTACCAAATACGCCTCATTCAGGCATTGTTATTAACAACGCTGAAATGCGATTATACTATTATCCTGAAAAAAAAAATACCGTAATTGTGTTGCCGATAGCTATCGGGACCGTTAGAAATGCAACGCCATCACATTGGATAACATCAATAACACATAAAAAAAAATCCCATTTGGACCCCTACCAAAAGTATGCGTGATGAATACATTAAACATGGAGAAATTTTACCTACCATATTTCCGGCTGGATCTAATAACCCTATGGGACTGTATGCTTTATACTTAGAAAAAAATTACGCAATCCACGGCACCAATAGCAATTTTGGAATTGGCCTGAGAATAACCCGCGGCTGTATAAGATTACGTCCTGCAGATATTGAATACTTATTTAACATTGTCCCCGTCGGCACTAAAGTGCAATTTATAAATGAACCTGTAAAAAGTACTGTTGAAAAAAACGGTATGCGGTATTTAGAAATTCATAATCCGTTGTCTTGTAACAAAGAGAAAAAACAGTCAGAAGCATCGATAATAGCGCACTTAGAACAACAAATACGATCTACATTAATAAATGATTCCAATGTAGATTATGAAATAATTAACAAAGCGTTAAAAGATCGTTCCGGTATACCGACAAACATCACGCGAAAACTCACTAACAATAAAAACAAATAACTATTACAAACAACCAACCACCCATTCTTAAATATAATGGCATTGCTACTTTAAACACATATTAACAATCATTAAGTCAATTTATTTTTAAATAAAAACCATTTTTAATATTTAAAAAAATTTTTATCACAGACAGAAGAATTACAGCAAACTACCCGGGACGAGATTTGAACTCGTACAGTCAAAGCTGAGGGATTTTAAGTCCCTTGTGTCTACCAATTCCACCACCCGGGCTATTTAGAATAAAAAGACGCGTCTCGGAATTGAACCGAGATATACGGATTTGCAATCCGATGCATAACCATTCTGCCAACGCGCCTCATAAACAACGTTAATCAAATATGTAACAACCCCATACATAACCTTATCAACATAACCACATTTTAATCATGTATTCTTCACTAACAATTTAAATTTGTTACTGATTAATTTAAAAATAATAAATCTACAACGATTAACAAACTATCCTTTTATTTAAAAAATATATAGCTCCTACACGATATAGATCTCAAACATCAAAATGATGAATATAATATTGATGTTTGAGATCTATATCAAATTATATTTGTATCTTTAAATAAATATATGCTTACTACTTATGTAGTATGTATTCAATGTTTAAATACATACAAATTTACATAAACAACCTACATCTATTAATAGATGATAGCATTGATATGCTATCTAGTTTTCAAACAAATATAATTAAATTCTCGTCTTAAAATTATAATCTATATAAATAAAAATCAATAATTAAACAAATCATATCGCACAATATATAAATAAAGGCACATAGACCAAAATGTTAATAACACTGAAACGTATAAAGCAACAATACCTATAATTACTATCCATTCATCCGAGTTCCACAGTAATGCAGTTAAAGCCAACATTTGTACAAATGTTTTAATTTTACTAATCCATAAAACCCCAATTTCATTACGACTACCAATAGCAGCAACCCATTCACGTAATGCTAATATAATCATTTCACGAATAATTATAATAGATGCTGGCAATGTGATCCACCATGCATGAAAATGCTCAGCTATTAAAACAAGCGCTGCAACTATCATAACTTTATCTGCTACTGGATCTAAAAATTTACCAAAGTTAGTAGTTTGTTTCCAACGACGAGCCAAAAATCCATCAAACCAATCCGTAATAGCCGCAACAAAAAACATAATGGTACATGTCATCGGCGCCCACTTTACAGGCAAATAAAATATTACCGTAAAAAATGGCACCATGATAACACGCAATAAAGTAAGATATGTTGGTATATTAATACAATCCATAATAACAAAAACAATTAATTTAACAAAAATTAGGACGTAACTCTTGAAAGTACTACAACTTTACAAATATACACTCCATCCCTTATGTTTATCAAAAAAACTCACACAATACACTATTCGCTATTAATATAATCAAAAAATTTATTAATTAGATAAACTACCACTCATTTAGCTTATAATCAATATTCTTATAGCATAAGACTAAAATATAGTATCAATTCATTTAATAAACTACATCGTTGCAACCTCACATTATAAATATTTATAAAATACATAATCATCAATTTGCTCTATTACTATGTAATATAATAAAATATTAAGAACAACAATCCTCCACTACTGCTAATACAATATCTATGACTTACTTATAATTAATTGAGCTGTCTTTAGCCCATTAAATAACCAATTACACATAATAATCATAATAATATATAAATAATAAATAATCAAAAATTCAATTTAGTTACTAACATGGTATCATATCTTTAAAGTATAGTTGGGTCGTTAGCTCAATATGGCAGAGCAGTTGACTCTTAATCAATTGGTTGTAGGTTCAAATCCTACACGACCCAATCAATTAAACACTGCAATATCCACTAACATTTTCAGTAAATTAGAAGAATCTTTTAAAATGTTTAACATAAATATATATCTACAAAATAACTGAAGTATTAGATCAAAAAACTTTAATAACCACTTCTAAACCCACGTCCTTAAACAGGATAATGAAAAACTATATATTAATTATCAAAATAACTACTTTTTAAGAAGTATATTGCTTATACAATTTTTAAAAATAATAAAAAATCTTGGTTTTATCACATTCCATCAGTACGAAAAAATAATCACTATACTTTAAATATCCGGAGGAGTAGAGATTCGAACTCTAGAATGCTTTGGCATTACCGATTTTCAAGACCGGCGCCTTAAACCACTCGGCCACTCCTCCATAAGATTTAAAACAATATAATTATTTTATCATTTTTAGTGCATACAATAAATACATTATACTTTTACGTATAATAAAAACTTAAATGGTTTAAATTATTAATTTAATACTGAAATCAATACTGAATTATAAAAAAATAATTCCTATAAACAAAAGACCACATTTAGTGACATTATTAACCTATATCAAGTAGGATATTATATTACTATAAATATACGTACTCATAGCTAATACAATTTTGATTGTATATAAACTTAAACACCATTTTTAGTTTCCACACATTATTATTATTTAATAATAATAAATTTATTAAGTAATTCAGGACTAAACCTATGAAATATAGCCAAATTAATGCTAATGTTGATACACAAGGATATTTAATTCACCTTGAAGATTGGAATGAAGACATTGCAAGGAATATCGCTAAATTAGAAGGAATTACACTGAATACAATACATTGGGAAATTATATATTTTGCACGAAAATTTTATATGGAATTTAATTCGCTACCAAAAATTAGAATATTAATCAATGCTATAGCGCTTAAACACGGTAAAGAAAAAGGAAATAGTCAATACCTTGCTCGTTTATTTCCAAAAGGATCTGCAGCTCAAAAAATTGCAAAAATTTCTGGTCTTCCTAAGCCCGTTAAATGTTTATGATACAATAATCACAATTTTTTAAATTTATAACAAATTATTGTACTAAATATTTTTAATATTAAAATAGAAGGCTATTAAATTTATTTAACATGAAAAAAATATTCATTTATATCAAATCTACTTAATAATAATTTACACTTGATTTTATTATCTTATCCCATATCTATTCTATTATTTTCAGTAGATAATATTTAATGGGAGGGGTGTTATGATAGCTAGCAAATTTGGAATAGGACAACAAGTACGACATAAATTATTAGGGTACTTGGGAGTAATAATAGATATAGATCCAGAATATTCTCTTGAAAAACCTACATTAGATGAAATTACAAAAAACGACACCCTACGCAAATCTCCCTGGTATCATGTTGTTATGGAAGATGAAGAAGGAAAACCCATGCATACTTACTTAGCAGAAGTACAACTAGGGTATGAAAACATACTAACACATCCGGAACAAACAACTTTAGATGAGCTTTCTGAATCTATTCGTTTACAACTGCAAACACCAAGATTAAGAAATTAATCTATATATCTAAAAAACTGTTTATATGTATATGCAAATTAATTAAAAATATTATATTTCCCATACAAAGTATGATAGTATTTAAATACTGCTTCGAATGGTTATATTTATAATCAAATGTAACCATTTGATTTCAATAATATCTTAAATTTTAGACATATCTATTATTTAATATCAAACTTAAATAAAAATTTAATCGCAGTAATTAATTTTCAATCATACCATAACTGTTCTCTCCATAACCTATAAGAAGCGCGTACTCAAACATATCAATTGGTGCTTAAAATATTTTAAGCCATATTTTAATTGTAATAAATACTAATTGACATATTTTGTTGTAATTTAGATTCGCATTCATCTAATACAAAATTAATTTTTAAATAGAACATAATATATACGTATGCATACGTATATATTTAATTATCTTTAGTAAAAAGATATTTTTTAGGAAATATATGTTTATAAAATCATACCCCATCAAAATCATATTTTGATATCAAAAAAATAACCATTGTTATATTAAAAATAATACATATCAAATATAACTGCGCACACTCAAATAGATTCATATATATTTAATAAACAATAATATTTTTCAGGCTAAAACAAATATAATAGAATAAATTAGAAAATGAACATACAATTTTGAGTCTAGTTAAAACATAATGATTTAAACTTTTTATCAAAAAATTTAATCATTTTATAAAATCACTAGATATATAATGTAATAAATCTTTTTCATCATATACATATATACATACAGAATACAATCGCATTTAATAGTTTGATATTTTATATTGTACGAAATGAGCAATATATTCATAAGATGAGATATACTATGCTTAATAAACGTGAATACTATACAAAAGAAGATCTATTAGCTTCCAGTAGAGGTGAATTGTTTGGAAAAAACGGACCTACGCTGCCCGCTCCTAACATGCTGATGATGGATCGAGTAATAAAAATGACTAAAAATGGAGGAAATTATAATAAAGGATTTATAGAAGCAGAATTAGATATTCAATCAGATATGTGGTTTTTTAATTGTCATTTTATAAAAGACCCAGTTATGCCGGGATGTTTAGGATTGGATGCTATGTGGCAATTAGTAGGGTTTTACCTCGGTTGGCTCGGAGGAGAAGGTAAAGGACGCGCTTTAGGAGTAAAAGAGGTTAAATTTACTGGCCAAATTTTACCTACATCTAAAAAAGTTACTTACTTGATTCATTTTCGAAGAATCATCAACAGAAAGCTAATTATGGGAATGGCTGATGGTGAAGTATTGTGTGATGGGAAAATAATTTATACCGCAACTGATTTAAAAGTCGGATTATTTAAAAATTCTACAGTATTCTAAAATATTTAGATATAAAATATGAAAATATTTTTGAGTATTAACTTCTCTATATGAACTAACTCCATCAAAATTTAGTTTATTTCGCATAAAATAACCTATTTATTATAGATTACAACAACTAAACAATATGCATTATTATAATAATGTATATCTTTGATTAAAAAATGCATTAAATTTATAACAGTTATCTATATCTAAGCACGAGTGTGCTCAAAGAAATAAAAATTATGAGCAATATATAGACTATATACTATTTCAAAATATAATTATCAGTATATGATGTTAAAAATTTATAATATAACTAAAAGTAAAATATTATTAGTCTAAAAATTAGGAGACTATAGAATGAATGTAGTATCAGTAGCGGATATATTACGCGGTCATGTATCAAAAAATACTGAAATTACTATACAAGGTTGGATTCGTACCCGACGAGATTCTAAAGCTAAAATTTCCTTCCTAGATCTATACGATGGTTCATGTATCAACTCATTACAAATAATTGCGCATAATAAGTTACATAACTATAAAAATGAAATATTACGTTTAACTAGCGGTTGCTCAGTTATAATTGTGGGAATGCTAGTGAAATCCATTGGTATAAAACAACATGTTGAAGTAATTGCAAAAAACATTAAAATATTAGGGTGGATAGACGACCCTAGTACTTACCCAATAACTGCTAAAAAACATACTATGGAATATCTACGTGAATTTTCTCATCTGAGACCACGTACTAATACAATTGGCGCTGTTGCTCGTATCAGAGACGCGTTATCACAAGCTATTCATAACTTTTTGCATAAACAAGAATTTATATGGATTCCTACCCCTATAATCACCGCATGCGACACTGAAGGAAGCAGTAAAATGTTCTGTGTATCTACTACTTCAGAAACTCAACAAATTTTAAATAATTCAAACGAAAAATCACATCATACTCACAATACCTATGACTTTTTCGGTAAAAAAGCTTTTTTAACAGTATCAGGTCAATTAAATGCAGAAGCTTATGCTTGTGCGTTATCAAGAGTATATACTTTTGGTCCAACTTTTAGAGCAGAATATTCTAATACAAATCGACATTTATCTGAATTTTGGATGATAGAGCCAGAAGCTGCATTTATGACTTTAGATGACATTATCATTTTAGCAGAATCTTTGCTTAAAAATATCGTCAGAATACTCCTTGAAAAACGTTCTGACGATATAAAATACTTAGTTGCAAAAATAAACAAAAATATTATTTCTATCCTAGAAAATTTCTCTGAGATTAAATTCAATCATATAGAATATACTGAAGCAATAAAATTATTAAAAACATGCAACAAAAAATTTAATAATCCGATCCATTGGGGAACAGATTTATTCTCTGAACATGAAAAATATCTGTCGGAAGAATATTTTAAATCCCCAGTAATAATAAAAAACTCCCCAAAAAACATCAAAGCCTTCTATATGCGTTTAAACGATGATAATAAAACTGTAGCTTCTATGGATATTTTAGTTCCCGGGATTGGCGAAATAATTGGAGGTTCACAGAGAGAAGAAAGATTATCAAAGTTAGATCAAAGATTACAAGAAAACCGTCTAACGCAAGAAAATTATTGGTGGTATCGTGATCTGCGACGCTACGGAACAGTACCTCATTCAGGGTTCGGGTTAGGTTTTGAAAGATTAATGATATATGTAACAGGAATAAAAAATATTAGAGACGTCATTCCGTTTCCCAGAACCTCAAAAAACATTAATTTTTGATAAAATCTATAGATATAAAAAATACATAAATAAAATAAATCTAATGATAATGCTTAAAAAACATCCATATATGCACATTATTATATACATGATTATATATTTATATTCTTATATTATTAAAATTGAAAATTTCAATATAAATAATTGGAAAAACATGATAGTTTTTGATATATATAAAATATTCTGCATATTATAATAAATACGGATACATGTTATGTTTAAATCTATTAAAATGGCACCTGATGATCCAATTCTTGGTTTATCGGAAATTTATGATGCTGATGAACAAAAAAATAAAATTAATCTAGGAATAGGCGTATATATCGATAAACTGAAAAATACTCCCGTTTTAGCTAGCGTCAAACAAGCTGAAGAATGGTTATTAAAACATGAAATCAGCAAAAATTATCTTAGCATAGAAGGTTTACATTCCTTTAATACTGCGACTCAACATTTGTTATTTGGAACAAATGATAATTCTATTGTTTCAAAAAAACGCATGCGAACTGTTCAAGCTCCCGGAGGGACTGGTGCGTTACGTATTGCAGCTGAATTTATAATAAAAAATACCAATTCTAAACGCATATGGATTAGTTCTCCTACTTGGATCAATCATAGAAATATTTTCCTTGCTGCAGGATTAAAAATATGTACTTATCCTTATTATAATAGTATCACTCATTCACTAAGTTTTGATGAATTATATTCAAGTTTAAAAGACGTTAAACCTAATGATGTCGTATTATTCCATTGTTGCTGCCATAACCCTACAGGCATTGATCCTAATGCTGAACAATGGGGTATACTATCGGAATTATCAGAAAAAAAACAATGGCTACCTTTATTTGATCTAGCTTATCAAGGATTTTCTCGTAGTTTGCAAGAAGATCTTGAAGGTTTATATATTTTCTGTAAAAAAAATTCAGAACTGATAGTATGTAATTCTTATTCAAAAAACTTCGGGTTGTATAATGAACGTATAGGAGCGTGTACTGTAATCACTAATAATAATGATGATGCTGAACGCGCATTAAGTCAATTACGTGTTATTATTCGTGGCAATTATTCTAATCCACCAGCTCATGGAGCATCCATTGTATCTTTGATATTAAACAACAAAGTTTTACGATCTACATGGGAAGCAGAACTAAAAAACATGCGAGAAAACATCAATCATATGAGAAAATTATTTGCAAATACTTTACAAACTAATAACAAAAATAAAGATTTCAGTTTTATCGAACGACAATGTGGTATGTTTTCTTTTATGGGTTTAAACGAAAATCAAGTGATGAGATTAAGAAACCAATTTGGTATTTATCTAGTAGGAGCGGGTAGAATTAATTTATCTGGGTTATCAGATGATAACATCGCTTATGTAAGCAACTCTATAATTAAAACTTTACAAACATCTTAACCATCTTGGTGGTTAAGATTAAACACATACTTCGCTCGATCGGAATGCTCTTAAATCTAAAGACTTTCTCTAACTAGAGCGAATCCTAAAATTTTACTATGATGTTGTATGTGTTACGTAAATATTATTTAAACGCTCATAACCCAGCGTAGAGGTGCTGCCATGTCCTGGCAAGAAAATAATGTCATCTCCCAATGGAAACAATTTAGTCTTAATAGAATTAATTAAAACTGTAATACTCCCTCCGGGCAAATCCGTGCGACCAATACTTTTTTTAAATAATACATCTCCCGTCACCATAAATTTTCGTATCTTATTCCAATATACTATGTGTCCCGGAGAATGTCCTGGACAATATAATACATCAAAAACTTCGTGACCTACTTGTACCGTATCGCCATCTTCTAGCCAAACATCTGGAATAACTGCTGTAGTACTACTATTAGGGAGATCTACATTTAACATTCTACATTGCACAGATAAGTCATCTAACAACGATTGATCAGCTCTATTTGGACCTAGTATTGGAATGTTATAATACTGTCGTAACTCCATAGCACTACCAACATGATCAAAATGACCATGAGTTAATAAAATTTTATTTATTTTTACTCCTAATTTATCTATTTCTGATCGTAATTTATCACTTTCTCCCCCAGGATCTACTAAAACTGCTTCATGTGTTACTTCGCACCAAATTATTGAACAATTTTGACGAAAAGGAGTAACTGGTATAATATTATATCGCATATCTATTCCATTATCGTGTACGTCTAGTTCTAAACATTAATAATTATTATTGTGATTATTATTCTCAAAACACGAATCTACCATTATAAATCATATTTTCAACACAATCACATTATAAAAATTATATTAAATTCTACAATAAAAAATAAATTATTAAAGACATCACATATTCATCATAACCCAAAAATGTTAAAAACATGAACGATCTTAAACATAAGATATAAGCATATTATTCTTTAATAACATTTCAAATATAATAACTACATCCTACGTTACTAATTACATTGATTGTTCTACATCATCTATATTAGATGCGATATTAAATCCACCATCAACATAAATTATTTCACCAGTAATCCCAGATGATAAATCAGAAAACAAAAATACAGCAACATTTCCAATTTCTTCAATGGAAATATTACGACGAATCGGTGATTGCCTTTGGTAACACAATAACATTTTTTTAAAATTCTTAATACCAGAGGACGCCAAAGTGCGAACAGGCCCACAAGAAATCGCATTAACGCGAATACCTTTTGGTCCCATGGCATTGGCCATATAACGAGTATTCGCTTCCAATGAAGCTTTAGCTAATCCCATTACATTATAATAAGGAGTAGCACGCATAGCACCTAAATAAGTCAATGTAACTAAGGATGCGCTATTGGTAAGCATGTTCCTGCATGCTTTAGCTATTCCTACAAAGCTATAAGAACTAATAGTATGGGACAATGTAAACCCTTCACGAGTAACAGTATCTACATAATCACCTGTCAATTGATCAGTGGGAGCAAACGCTATCGCATGTACAAAACCATCGAAAGTCGACCACTTTTTATTCAACTCAACAAATAATTTATCTATACAAGAATCTTCAGATACATCACATGGCAACACAATATCAGAATCAAAATTTTTAGATAGATTTTGTACTCTCAATTTTAATTTATCGGTATGATAAGTAAAAGCTAACTCAGCACCTTCTCTATGTAAGGACTGAGCTATACCGTAAGCTATAGATCTATTGTTAGCTATACCGGTAACTAAAATTCGCTTATTACTAAGCAATGCCATTCTTGTATCTCCAAAAATATAACGTTTGTTATGATTAATATTTAACAATATAACTAACACATCAATCATTCAAAATTAATTGTAACAAATATTATTACATGTTTATAAATTTGTCTATTATTGTAGCAAAATCGTTTTTTAATCTTAGTTGTATAAGTTACTGTTAAAAAATTTTATAAAATATTCCTACTGTCATGATAACCATATCTATAAACTGCGGTTTAATTACCATGGTAAATCTACGCTAGTCATGTCGCAAATACCAATATAAATGTAAATCATCATGAATTATTCATCATATCATAAGCCAACTCTACTTTTCGGATAATTAATTAATGATTTATCAAATATTAAAAATTTTCTACTATATCTTAATCAAGGATACAACCATTTATTTCTGTTCAACCATCACAATTATTAAATAAATTTAATCAAAAACTCACATTTATAAACAATTTATCAAATCATTACGATTCATCATTCATTTTGAAAATTTTTAAATACTCTGTTTTTATCTGTCAATATATTTAACCCCGGATTTTATTAATTATATTGTTGTAGAATCTCAAATTAAGTTTGACTTACTTATTGGTACATCTCAAAAATATTAATTTTGATATGATTTCAGATCTCCACAATCCCTTTACATGCTCTAAATCATGAAATATGAATATATATAATAATCATATATTTGGAATTATGTAACCACTATTAATTTTGAATAAAAATTCACATTACCGTTCTCTTACTCTCCACTTGAATCCGGAATACATCGAGTAGATATTATACACGTATTTTGCTTTCATTTGTATATAAAATTTAGAATAAATTATCTAAAAAAAAATCGATCACATTTCGATACCCCTATTATTCGTTTCTATTATTTAACATGAATTAATATCGCATTTCAATTGTTTTTATTTTTACCTAAAACAGAATTTTTCATTCTATTCATTTATACCTCTATATTTTTATAATTTATATGTTAACGTTAAAATAAAAACATAGAAAATAAAATCTTATAAAATTAGGATTATACTAATTCCTAAATCTGTTTCGTTCATAACAAACAATATAAAAATTTTACTAAAATCGTTTTATTTATATAAATAAAATATCAGCTCAAAGCTGAGCAATACCATTATCTTTTTAACAATAAATATTCAATAGGATATCTGCGCACAAATATTTAACTAATTTCATTAATTATTATACTAATTTCATATCGAAAACATACAACATATGATATTTTCTCTATTCACATATCATTTATTCTTTTGTGATAATAAGTATAATGAAATATAAAAGTATTTATTTTCTTTGTAATTACAAACATATATAAAAATAAATACCAATTATGTGTATAATTCTTATATGTTTTAAAAACTTTACTTAAACCAATAATCTATAATAGATATTTATAAATTTTATTAAATACATTATACTATTAAAACTTCAAAATTAAAAAGATGTTGATATTTAAAATTGTAGATACAAGTTGTAATTATCTGATTTAATACCATCTTTTCATATAGTTTTTAATAAAACTCACTAAAAATAAAAACATCAATAAATATTATATTTAATATAAATAACACATATAATATTTATTATAACAAACTTAAAAAATTATACGTATAGCAATGCTATTTAATATGTATTAAATATCGAATTATTAATTAACAAAGTTATTGCGCTATAAAAAAATATGATACGGATATTTGTATATATAACATATTTTTATACTTCAATACTATTATTGAGAAACTATCAACGCTTTAATAAAAATAGACATTCTTGATGACATCTTTAGAGAGGCAATAACATGCGACTTAGGCGGGTGACAGAAGCAAGACTACCAACACTTTGGGGAAATTTTTTAATAGTAGGATTTGAAGAAAATTTCACTAGACATAATCATGTTGCATTAATATATGGAAATATCACTGGATCAGATCCGGTATTAACACGAATACATTCTGAATGTTTAACAGGCGATGCTTTATTTAGTTCACGTTGTGATTGTGGATTTCAACTAAAAACCGCATTACATTGTATTACAGAAGAAAAACGCGGCATTTTAATTTATCATCGGCAAGAAGGGCGCAATATCGGATTATTAAATAAAATTCGTGCTTATGCATTGCAAGATAGTGGAGCTGATACAGTAGAGGCAAACCAATGTTTAGGTTTTGCTCCCGACGAAAGAGACTTTACTATTTGCGCGGATATTTTAAAATTACTGCGCGTAAAAAAAATACGTATTTTAACCAATAACCCAAAAAAAGTAGAAATCTTAAATAAATCATGTATTAATATCACAGAAAGAGTTCCACTAATAGTAGGAAGAAATCCAGAAAACTCTAGATATTTAGATACTAAAGCATCTAAACTGGGGCATTTATTTTATAGCTATTACAAATAAAAATACAAACATTATAACTAAAAAAAATCAAAAACGTTTTGTTACATAACAAAACTGGTTAGTTACTTCTATATGCAACAAATAAATAATATACACATGCTCTATTTACTCGAGTAAATATTCTGTTCTTAAAAATACATAATCATTACAATTTACCTGCCTGTCTTCAATCAAGAAAATTATAATTTGAAATGTCAGTATTTAATTTACATAAAATCTATCTAAAATTTTTTAATAAGTCGTATTTTTAAAAAAATCATTTTTTATTTATTTTTTTATAAACAAATAACCGCAGCCTTAATTATAAGTCCATTCTAAATAAAAATAACTAAAAGAAATGCTAGTCCATTGATAAACAATATTAAAATTAATGGAGTTTTAATATACACTAATTTACTATAAAGTTTGCACATTCTTTTAAATAAAGAAAATGCTTAAAAAGATAATATCTTTCTTTAATTCAAAGAAAACTATTATCTTTTAAATTCATTAAACAATACATACAACACAATTAAAATCTTATCTATTGCATTAAGTACAACCCCTCAAAATAACATATTAATTCATTCAAATTTAACTATACCAAACTCAAAAAAATCATAGCATATACTTCTACGTATTGTCATTCCTTTTCGGAATAACTTATTTACATCATATACGCAATCTATATATGTCTTAATTATGACCTCCTATTATTTAAAATAAATTAGATATCTGCATATCCATCCACATTCAAACATTTATTTTAATTTCAAAGACCCAACAAAAAATATATTCAAAAAAAAATAATTTTTGATCCAAATTATCAATCACCTACAAACGAAAATAACTTTAGCTTATTCTTATAATAATCAATCAATTCTAATTTACTCCACACATAAATATCTTTAATAATATTACCATTACATAAATTTTTCCAATTTTTCTCTACAGAACACAAATAATATTTAATTGTTAACTAACCTTAATTAAAACCACTTCACACCTCTCCACTGTGGGAGTACAAAAAAATTGATGGTATGTATATAACTCTGCAATTTCAAATAATTTGATTATTATCAATACTTTCTATTTTAGAATAGATGAAATCACAATTCAAAAAAACTCTATAAATATAAATTCATTAACAAACAATCATTGCTATGATAACATACCCACTAACATTTATTATTTCACAAATAATAATAAAACACATCAAAATTTGAGTTAAAATATTTCATTTTATATAATCATAGCAATGAATTTTATTCATATACAATTGTTTTAGGATATCATCTATCACCAACTTATTTTTAAACTTTTTTAAAAAAGAATACATTCATTTTGTATAATCACATTGACTATATAATAATAGTGATTTGTAATAAATATTACACATTAAATTCGCTTAATAAAGATAGATCCACACCACTAAAAGTCATATACATATATATTTTGCAACCATATATGTATACATTATTCAATCTTACAATTATCACTATAAATAAAATTTACATATTAGTATAATACCATTGACAAACAATATTATTATTTTATATGTCAACATTTGTATTAATTTAATGACATTTAATCTATAAATAAAAATCATTACACTTAATTATTTTTTATTGTTATATATAAGTTTTTATTCATATCATTTTAATACACACAAATCATTATTTCATAGATAATTTATTATAATTTTGTCAATTAAATTTCCGTAACCACTAAAATTAAAATAATTCATTTCTATGCAATATTAAATATATATATCATATCATCATGGATTAAATATATTTAAATCAACACACTTACATACATACCTCATATTTAATCTATAATAAATTAAGTGAGATGTATCCAACAAACGATAATAGCCTTCATAATAATCTTTATTTTTAACAATTTAAGTAAAATCCTTGTAAGTTTCCATCAAGCATTATTTATAAATTTAATTAAAGATTAATTCATACCATCAATATAAATAAACTATATCTTGAACACATCTTGAATGTTTAAAATAATCCTTTTATAAATACTGTAACATTTTTTATTTTTAATAAAAAATAACTTACTAATTATGAAATTAGTCAATTACATTGACATAAATAAAAACATAATAAAAATAACTGTTCATTCTCTTTATTGTAAACAAGATCTCTCGATAAAATGTATCTAATTTACATATATTAATAACATAAATAGCCATCTATTTATGTTATTAAACGTAATCTTAATCTTTACACGCTATTCAAATAATAAAAAATTCATATACCCCCCCCCATGAAATAAGCCTTCATAGCTATCAATCAAAGCATTTATATAAATATTTTTACATTATTAAATACTATAAAATTATACAAATACTCTCATCCTAACGTTATCTTAGAATTACCATTAAATTAATAAAACAAACCAAATATAACGACTCAAATCGTTATCATATTGCAACATGATAACGAAAAATCATATATCTACAAAAATATATTTCCAATATATTTCGCGTGCGTATAAACATACATTTTTAATAGCATCATTTAAGTACACTTATTAAATTCTATTATACTTGATTATGCAATAACACTTTTATAAATAAAACCATCAAGACCTATAAGAACCAATAAAATATATATATTTTATTATAATTTAGTATAATTTTATATTTGTCACAATAATTATACCTTAAATAAAAAACCCATACATTTGATATGTATAATAATAGACGGATTATTCACTAATAATCCGTCTATTAACAACATTATATACATTAGTGTATTCAATGAAAAAATGTTTTTTACTATCCTTCAATTACTGCTATTTGACATTTTAAAGAAAAAATAGTATTACTAATATCATTAACATTCGTGTATCTATAAAATAAATATAATCACATCGCAATAAAATGAGTATTCTCTCATTAAAACCGTTTCTAGTAATTAAACAATTATTTAAAATATTACTATTCTTAAAAATATTGCAATTAGACCCTTAATATAAATGAAGTTTTTGATAAATAAATCACTGGGAAATTTAAAAAAATAATGAGATGTCAAAAAAATCAGATGAAATGTCTAAATATTCAAGTGCGCTATCATTCCAATCCAGCAGCCATTTTTAATCAATTATGCAATAAACGTAATTCGACATTATTATTAGAATCAGCAGAAATTAATAAAAAACACAACATAGAAAGTATGATGATTATTGATAGCGCATTGCGTATTACCGCTTATGGCTCAACCGTTACTGTACAAGCTTTAACTAAAAATGGCGCAAGTTTACTCCCGTTACTAGTGCAAACGTTGCCCACAACAGTGAAAATTCATAAAACTTCTGACAGCATCAAATTTATATTTCCTACAACACAGACAACAACTGACGAAGATACATGTCTACGATCGATTTCAATATTTGACTGTCTACGCTCATTACTAAAAATAATACAACCTCTTCACAACACCCCCAAAGCTACATTTTTAGGAGGTTTATTTTCCTACGATTTAATATCTTGTTTTGAATATTTTCCTCAATTAATTAATACTTATAAATGCCCAGATTACTGTTTCTATTTAGCCGAAACATTATTGGTGTTTGATCATCAAAAATACACTGCTTCATTACAAATTACCTTATTTAGTCCAAATATCTTAGAAAAAGATCGATTACAAACTAGGATGAATCAATTAAAAATCCAAATTAACCAAACACCACAATCTATTCCTTATACAAAAATACACAATATGACACTACGCTGTGAGCCAAATGACGAAAAATATAAGCGAGTTATACGTAAAATACAAAGATCTATACGTCAAGGAGAAATATTACAAGCTGTCCCTTCACGACGATTTTTCCTTCCATGCCCTTCACCATTGGCGGCATACCATGTACTAAAAACTAACAATCCTAGTCCTTACATGTTTTTTATGCAAGACGTAGCATTTACACTTTTCGGAGCTTCTCCAGAAAGTTCTTTAAAATACAATGCAGATACTCGACAAATTGAAATTTACCCCATCGCTGGTACGCGATCTAGAACTTATCGTACTGATGGATCATTGGATACAGATTCAGATAACCGTATAGAATTAGAAATGCGCTTAAATCATAAAGAATTATCAGAGCATCTCATGTTAGTAGACTTAGCAAGAAATGATTTAGCGCGCGTCTGTAAAGCAGGTAGCCGTTATGTAGCTGATTTATTAAAAGTAGATAGATACTCTTTCGTTATGCATTTAGTATCTAGAGTAGTAGGAGAGTTGCGTCATGATCTTGATGTACTACATGCCTATCGTGCATGCATGAATATGGGCACATTAACTGGAGCCCCAAAAATTAGAGCTATGCAACTTATTTATGAGGTAGAAGGTACACGTCGTAATACTTACGGAGGCGCTATTGGATACTTAACTGGTGCTGGAAATTTAGACACATGTATCATCATTCGATCAGCCTACGTCACAAATCAAATAGCTACAGTGCAAGCGGGGGCGGGTATAGTAATAGACTCCATACCTCAATCAGAAGCCGATGAAAGCCGTAACAAAGCACGTGCTGTTTTACATGCCATCTCTACAGCACATGGTTCTAAGGAATTATTTTAACAATGGTTAACGTAATATTACTGGATAACATTGACTCATTTACGTATAATTTAGTAGATCAGTTACGCAATCATGGGCATCAAGTACTGATATATACTAATCAACTGCCTGCATCAATCATTACTGATACACTATCGAATATGGTAGACCCAATTTTAATGTTATCACCAGGTCCTGGATCTCCTAGTAAAGCTGGATGCATGACAAAATTGATAGCACAATTACACAGACAAATCCCAATCATCGGAATTTGTCTAGGATATCAAGCCATTGTAGAATTTTATGGAGGACGTATATCGCAATCAAAAGAAATTTTTCATGGAAAATCTTCTTTGATACATCACGACAATTCAGCTATGTTTTCTAATATACCAAACCCTTTTTTAGTAGGACGATACCATTCATTAATAGGTAGTTATATACCAAATAATTTAAAAATTAATGCTTATTACAATAAACACACAGCAATGGCAGTACGTAATGACTCTGATCGGATTTGCGGGTTTCAATTCCATCCCGAATCTATCTTAACAACTCACGGAACGCAACTTATTCAGCAAACTATCGCATGGGCAATATGCTTATACAAGGAAAAAATAACATGCAAGCCATTTTAGACACTCTATATCAAGGTAAAAATATTAACCAAGAACAAAGTGAAGCATTATTACGCTCCATAATAAAAGAAAAATTATCTGAAATACAAATTGCATCGGCACTTATTAGTATGAAAATACGTGGAGAGACCTTTGAAGAAATTGTAGGCGCTGTAAATATATTATTAACTCATGCTAAACCTTTTCCCCGTCCAAATAGCTTGTTTGCAGACATTACAGGTACCGGGGGAGACAATAGTAATACTATCAATATTTCTACAACTAGTGCTATTGTAGCTTCAACTTGCGGCGCAAAAATTATTAAACATGGCAACCGTAGTATATCTAATCTAACGGGATCAATGGACTTACTAGAACAACATTATTTGATGATCAGCAATCCGCAACAAGCGCGTAAAAACTTTGATGAATTAGGTATATGCTTTTTATATGCCCCGCAATACTATACAGTGCTACATCGCATAATGCCCATACGTAAGCAATTAAAAATTCCTACGTTATTTAATATAGTAGGCCCATTGATTAATCCATCCAAGCCTCCATTAACACTTATTGGTGTATACAAAAAAGAGTTACTATCACCTATAATCCAAATATTACAATTACTTAAATATAATCACGCGATCGTAGTACATTGTGGAGGGATTGATGAAGTGGGATTACACTCCCCTACTCATGTAGCGGAACTACACAATAACATCATAAAGAATTATATTTTGACAGCATCAGATTTTGGATTGGACTCGTATCCAATAGAAATATTACGTTGTTATTCGAAAAAACAAGCCCACGAATACATGATCAACATATTAAAAGGAAAAGGAAAAGCTGCGCATTTAGCTGTAATAGCAGCCAACGTAGCATTATTATTAAAATTATTTGGATATAACAATCTACGCGCTAATGCGCAACTAGCTTTAGAAAAAATGCATCATGGTATACCTTACACTCTTTTGACTTCTTTATCAAAAACTAAGATACAAAATCATGAAACACACGATACTCGATAAAATTTTATCATATAAAAAAACATGGATAGCTGATCAAAAAAAACAACACTCATTACATGTTTTAAAAAGCAAAACACAAGCAAGCAATCGGGATTTTTATAGCGCTGTGTCCCACAATAAAAAGCAAACCATATTTATATTAGAATGTAAGAAAGCGTCTCCTTCTAAAGGTATTATTTGTAATGATTTCGACCCTATCAAAATAGCACAAACTTATAAAAATTACTCCTCAGTAATTTCAGTATTAACTGATAATAAATACTTTCATGGAGATTTTAATATTTTACACCAAGTGAGCAACATCGTAGAACAACCAATATTATGCAAAGATTTCTTTATTTCAGAATGGCAAATTTATTTTGCGCGCTTGCATAAAGCTGATGCTATTTTACTAATGCTATCAATTTTAGATGATGCAACCTATCAAAAACTGGTCAGAATAGCTCATACATTGTGTATGGGGGTACTAACAGAAATCGCAAACGAAGATGAATTAAAGCGTGCTAAATATTTAGGAGCTAAAGTCATCGGTATAAATAATCGTAATCTAAATGATTTGTCTATTGATTTAAATCGCACTATTACTCTAAGCAAAGATATACCTAACACTGTCACTGTAATCAGCGAGTCTGGTATTAGCAATTATTGTCATATAAGAAAACTTAGACAATATGTCAATGGATTTTTAATAGGCACAATATTAATGTCTCAACCAAATCTTAATGTAGCCATTAAAAAATTAATTTTAGGAGAAAACAAAATATGCGGACTAACTCAAGTCAAAGACGCTTATATTGCATACAAATCAGGTGCAATATATGGAGGACTAATTTTTGTTCCCACTTCGCCTCGCTACATAAATGTCACAATTGCGCAACGTATTGTTTATTGCGTAAAACATTTGAGTTATGTTGGTGTATTTTGTAATGCCACAATTTCTTACATTGTTACCATAGTTAACATATTAGGGCTAGCAGCAGTTCAGCTTCATGGCGTAGAAGATCAAGATTATATTAATGTTTTGCGGACACGATTACCTATGACATGTCACATATGGAAAAGCATTAATATGAACCACAGACCATTGCCGCAATGTAATATACTAAACGTGGATCGCTATTTAACAGATAATGGAGGGGGCAGTGGAAAAACTTTTGATTGGTCACTGCTTTCTAATATGCGATTAGATAGAATAATTTTAGCCGGAGGATTAACAATAGACAATTGTAATAAAGCGGGGTACATAGGTTGTTTAGGTTTAGATTTTAATTCTGGAGTTGAAATTAGACCAGGTATTAAAAATCACCAAAAACTCATCAAAGTCTTCCAAATAATCAGATCTTATTAAAGGAATATATATTCCAAATAATTAAACAATAAAATAATCAATATGATAAAATTAAAATCTTATTTTGGAGAATTTGGAGGTATGTATGTACCACAAATTCTAATACCAGCGCTGACTCAATTAGAAGAAGCGTTTATATCGGCTCAAGATGATGCTTCTTTCCAAACAGAACTCAAATATCTTTTAAATCACTACGCCGGTCGCCCTACTCCTTTAACATTATGTAGAAATTTAACAAAAGGAACTCGCACTAAACTGTATTTAAAACGTGAAGACTTATTACATGGAGGATCTCATAAAACCAACCAAGTATTAGGACAAGCTTTACTAGCAAAGCGTATGTCTAAAACAGAAATAATCGCTGAAACTGGTGCCGGACAACATGGAGTTGCCGTCTCCATTGCAGCATCTCTTTTAGGATTGAAATGTCGTATTTATATGGGATCTAAAGATATAAAACGTCAAAAACTCAATGTTTTGAGAATGCAATTAATGGGCACAAAAGTTATTCCAGTACATCGTGGATCTGAAACTTTAAAAGATGCTTGTAACGAAGCCATGCGTGAATGGTCAAAAACTTATGAATATACTCATTATATGCTTGGTACAGCTGCCGGGCCTCATCCTTTCCCCACAATCGTTAGAGAATTTCAACGTATTATTGGAAAAGAAACACACAAACAAATACAAAAATATGAGCAATGCTTACCAGATGCAATTATTGCTTGCGTAGGAGGCGGATCTAATGCTATTGGCATATTTTCCGATTTTATCGATATACCATCAGTACAGTTATTAGGTGTAGAAGCTGGAGGATTAGGTATAGACACTGAATATCATGGCGCTGCTCTACAACACGGAAGTGTAGGAATTTATTTCGGCATGAAAAGTTTAATTTTACAATCTTCGGAAGGACAAGTAAAAAACTCTTATTCTGTTTCCGCTGGTCTTGATTTCCCATCTGTCGGTCCAGAGCATGTTTATCTAAAAAATACTGGCCGGGTACAGTACGTATCTGTTAATGATACAGAAGCCATAACAGCTTTTAAGAAATTATCTATTCATGAAGGAATTATTCCAGCTCTAGAATCTGCTCATGCTTTAGCTCATGCACTAAAAATAATTCAAAAACAACCAAATAAAGCACAAATTTTAGTAGTTAATTTGTCTGGACGTGGAGATAAAGACATTTCTACAGTTTGTAATGCATTAAAAAAAAAACGAGATACATAACAATGAATCGTTACGAAAAATTATTTACACATTTAAATCAGAAAAAATTAGGAGCATTTGTTCCGTTTATTGCCGTAGGATATCCCAATCCTATTGCTTTTATGCATATCATCGATATATTAGTGTCTTCGGGTTCCGATGCGCTAGAATTAGGAATACCATTTTCTGATCCCATATCAGATGGACCTATAATACAAAAGAGTATGGAACGTGCTTTCAAATCAGGTATAAATTTTTCACGTTGTGTGATGATACTACACAATATTCGTAATAAATATCCAAATTTACCCATCGGATTGCTAATCTATGCAAATTTAGTCTTTAAAAATGGAATAAATAATTTCTATTCATGTTGCTCAAAACTAGATATAGATTCCATATTAATTCCTGATCTTCCTGTAGAAGAAAGTCTACCGTTTTATAATGCTGCTACACAACATAAAATAGCCCATATCTTTATTTGCCCACCTAATGCTACCGAAGAATTAATCCATAATATTACCACTCTCGGACATGGATACATCTATTTACTATCCCGTCCTGGAGTAACTGGAATTGATATTAATACAAAAAAAATTTATAACACTATATTATATAATATAATTAAATGTATCCAAAAACAAAAAAAGAAATTACCTATACTGCAAGGTTTTGGAATACACACACCACTTCAAGCTCAAGAATCGTTATCGTTAGGAACTTCTGGGGTCATTACCGGTTCTAAAATTGCAAGCATTATAGAAAAAAATATATCTAATACAGAACTAGCATTTAAGAAAATAGAGAAATTAGTACGTCTTATGAAGACATCCATGCGTTCTAACATAAATTAGATTAGCAATAATAGGTGTCATTATATTCTTATTTTTAACAAAAAACCGAATGGTTTATATATTATAATCATCAAAACTAGTACGCAAATCCTTTATAAAAACGCCAAAGTACATTATATTAGATTTAATATTACTTTGGTATACAAAATATTATTACAATATTTATTAATCTCCATGTGCAAACGCGTTAAATTTATAAACATACTCGCACATACAATACATCGACAATACATTGACGCAAAAATATTCAGTTTATTATAAACTATAAATATTATCAGAAAATTACCAAATGCAAATATTCCCTAAACAATAGATTGAATATAATTATTTATAGAATCACATTACATTTTAATTAAAATTAAATAATTTGATCATATTTCACGAATTCAATTGCGAAGAAATATGACATCTTTATTTTCAAAAAAATATTTTTGGAAAAATTATGATAATCAAAGTATCTCAAGACGTATTATGTTTTATTCGCAACTATTACATTAATATTACGACATTAATATTCGCTACAACATTAATGCAAGCTAGCTTAGATTATATTTTATTACCAAACACAGAAGATCTCATATTTATGCATAATTTTATTAATAGGAGCTTACAGGACATAATCAAAGAGTTATCATCAGATCAACAGTATATTTTATTAAAATTATCTGCCGCTAATAGTATTTCTAAGCTTCTAAGTAGTACTTTTTTATTCGGAAGTATACTAACCATGTTACATGTTTTATCTACTACCGATAAAAATAACCAATCTTTCAATATAATAAATATTATTAAGTCAGCGATACCAATGTTTCCAAAATTATTGCTATTAATTTTTTACACTACATTGTGTATACAACTGGGTTTAATGATAGCAATTGTTCCGGGTATTCTATTAACCATTATAATCAGCTTAACTCCGATTATAATTACCACTAATAATATATCTATTATGGAAGCTATACGCCTTAGTATCAAAGTAAGCTATCGCAACATTTATTTAACTACACCGCCAATACTATTATGGTTTCTAATGAAAACTATATTTATACTAATATATATCCACTATTTCCATTCTTGGATCTTCATTGTTAAGATTTTAATAAACAGTACGAACAATATATTATCTGTAATTATTTTAATTTATTTATATCGCTTATATATGATTATCAGAACAATATGAAATTATTAATTTTCTTAAAAATTTTTTATTTATATTTATATTAAAAAAATAACTAATATAAAATAAGAAACTATATGCATTACAACGCGAAATCGTAATTATTCAATTGATTAAAAGCATTAATTTTACATAAATTTGAAAAATCAATTTATTAAAATAACCATGTATAATATTAATTACCAAACATTTTTACAGAATTTAAACAAAATTTGAAAATAATAATCAATTTTTTTTCTGGTTTATTGCTCTCATATACCCAACGACGCATAGCTGATCTAATACTTTCTTCAAATATACCAGGAGGAACCGCTGATAATATGCATATGTTATCAACTTTGCCTTTAGTATTTACATCATATTGTACAATAATTTTGCCTTCTATATTCAATATTCTCGCTCTATTAGGATATTCAGGATATACACGATTAATTATACAAGAAGATATATGTGGCCTATCATGAGGTTTTTTAGACAAATGCACAGAATGTGTTGTAGGTTCTCCAATATTAACATTATTTTTTTCAACCAAAGGAACATTTTTATAAGCATTTAATTTATATTTAGAACTATCTAAATTTTTTTTTTCTGACCGAATTATAGATTTTGAATTTTGTTGCTTATGACATGTTTTAAGTGTGTTCGATAACTGTTTTTTTTCTAATGATTCATGAAAAAGTTGACTAGTTTGCAGTAATGACAATGTAATGATCTTAGATCTTTGCGCGCAAATAGACTGATTGATAAAATAATAACAATGATATAATAATACATACATCACAAATGCATGTACTACACATGACACAAAACAATAAAAATAAATTGACATATGCAATTTGCGCCAAATACGTTGGAACAGATCTATAACCAAATCTTTTATTTTTTTTAAAAAAAACTCATATTTCATTATAATTTTGAATATTTTATTATCTTTATACTAAGAATTATTTGAAATTACTCTCCTTAATATTTTAAATACATGGATAGATACTACAACAAATAGTTATGCATCAATTCTAATTGTTTAAAATTAAATAATTTAACTAAACACATACATCAGTTTTTCGTTAATTACTTATACTATTCGAGTATGAGTAATCGATGATATGTATTGCATCGCATAATAATTACTAATTTATATAATGAATACACAAATTCATTTATTTGCTCAAAATATAAGAAGTACTTTGCGCTTATCATATACTGTTTATAATGTATAGCATATAACAATGAAATTGATACTATCAAATAATAATTAACATTAATTAATATATTTTAAAAATTAATATCTGATCATTATATATCTACACTTTTTGTACGATTATAAAATTTGTCATAAAATAAATATTCAATAATAATCTATAGTCTTTATTTAAGATATCCTATAAACAACTCAATAGGATTTATGTAATCATGATTGTGATTCATGCTATATTTAATTGTATTTTCTTATGTAGTTATTGGTTATTAATCGTACTAGTTACATTTCGAGTTTTAATAAAACGCCGAGCGGTGCCATCGTCTATGGCATGGTTATTAGTAATTTATGTTTTGCCTTTAATAGGTATCATTACATATCTATTATTTGGAGAATCTAACCTTGGTAAACAACGATCTACTAGAAGTAAAATAGCATGGTCATCTACCATGCGTCGTATACAAATACTAAAAACTTATAAACATATATTTTCCACTGAACACAGCGTAATCGCTGCTTCATTATTTAAGCTTTGCGAACATCGTCAAGGAATAGGCGCTTTAAAGGGTAATCAAATACAGTTATTTAAAAAAACTGACGATACCATCATATCTTTAATTAAAGATATTGAATTAGCTCAACACAGCATTGATATGGTATTTTATATTTGGGAATCCGGGGGATTAGTAGATCATGTTATAAAAAAATTAATTATAGCAGCTAAAAGAGGCGTCCGATGTCGAATTATATTAGATTCAGCCGGATGCGCCAATTTTTTCAATAGTTCATATCCTAATATAATGCGACAAGCTGGAGTGAAAATTGTAGAAGCGCTACATGTTAATTTGTTGCGCGTCTTTTTACGTCGTATGGATCTGCGACAACACCGAAAAATGATATTAATTGATGATCATATTGCTTATACTGGCAGTATGAATATGGTAGATCCACAGTTGTTTAAAAAAAACATAGGAATTGGACAATGGATCGACATTATGGTGCGTATAGACGGGCCTGCCGCTTCAGCCATGAGCATAATATTTTCTTCTGATTGGGAAATTGAAACAGGACAACACGTATTGTCCCCATTGTTATTCAACACTCACATAGTAACAGATCATAAACTAATATCAACAGGACATACTATTCAAATTATTCCCTCTGGACCAGGATGCCCCGAGGGAATAATTCATCAAGCACTACTAATATCATTATATGAAGCACGTAAAAAGCTTATTATTACTACTCCATATTTGGTACCTAGTGATGATTTATTACATGCCATTTGTACAGCAGCACAACGGGGAGTAGAAGTACATATTATTATTCCTCAAAACAACGACTCTATATTAGTAAACTGGGCTAGTAGAGCGTTTTTTAGCGAATTATTAAAAGCCGGAGTTTTAATACATCAATTCCAAAATGGATTACTACACGTAAAAAGTGTATTAGTCGATCAACAATTAAGCCTAATAGGAACCGTAAACCTAGATATACGCAGTTTATGGCTAAACTTTGAAATCACATTAGTAATTGATAGTAAAGATTTTAGTAATGAACTAGAAAAAACACATGAAAACTACATTGCACACTCTAAAATAATCGACCCTCAAAAATGGGCCAACCGCCCTTATTGGGAACGTATTGTTGAGCGTTTATTTTATTTCTTAAGTCCTCTGTTGTAAGGAATTTTTTTAATTTTTAGTTTCAACAAAATAACTCAAAAATAAATATAACACATCCCTATACTACATCCATTAAACAAGATACTCTTAATTTTAATTAAGATATCCGTAAAGTTCCTTTATCATAATTAAACATATTCTCATATATCAATTTGATTTACATAAGAATAAAATTCTTATAGACGTTTAAAATAAAAAATATATTCCATATAATATATCTAACACCTGACGTCAAGTTCATGACGACATTGCACAGTATTTTATCATTATTACATGTAACTGAAAATTGTGATATATAAAATATAAATCAAATCCATATGATTGATAAAAATAAATCCAAAATACAATAATATTGTATATCAATATAAAACTTAAATATAAAAAATTTATTATATATAAAAATGCATCTTATTTAAAAGAAAGTAACATACGCATAACTTCAATAAACTATTATCTATTTATATATATGTGTGTTTTATTAAAGATAATGGTGACTCTAATTGTTCTACAAAATGTTTACGACACACTGAAATATAACGATTATTACCACCAACCAGTATTTGATTTCCATCTCGAATTACTAAACCTTGATCATCAATTCTAAGAACTCTATTAGCTTTTCGTCCACAATAACAAATAGTTTTTAATTCGATTAATTTATCTGCCCATGCTAATAACCATAGACTACCTGAAAATAAATCAGCTCTAAAATCGGTACGTAGTCCATAACATAGCACTGGAATATTTAACATATCAACTATTTTGCTTAAATCAATCACTTGATTACGATTGAGAAAATGACACTCATCCACTAACACACAATGTATGATATCTTTTTGATGTACAGTTACTATTTGATCAAAAAAATTAGTTTTAATGTTAAACGCTCTGGCAGAAGCATATAATCCAATACGAGATTTAATTTGTTTATATCTATTATCTCGAGAATTCATGTCAGCAGTATATAACACCGTGTGCATTCCTCGTTCTTGATAATTATAAGAAGACTGTAATAATGCGGTAGTTTTTCCAGCATTCATTGCAGAATAATAAAAATATAATTGTGCCATACAGCTAACACCCTATTCGACTTATAGTATTTTACTACTAACAACATAAATATAATTTAAATTATGATAATATTAGGTTTAAAAATTATTTAATATATAAACTTATAAAAAACATTTATTTTTATGTACTAAATTAATGTGTAATAAAACAAATTTTTTTATTTTATCCGAGATAAACACTTTTACAATATCATATAACACTATTTTTTATTTTATATTAAAAATAACGATTCAGGTAAATAAAACAGTCTACACTTAACATACAATCTATATATTTACAAAAAAATCATTTAAATTAATAAAAAGATATTATTTATATTCAAAAATTTTATAAGTAAATAAATAATTTCTAATTTGAATCAACAATACTTAAACATTAAATAATATTAAATATTATTATAAATAATACATAAATCCATTTAATTAAAATTAATTAAATATTTTTAATAGGAAAAATATAAATCATACTCACTGATACTTATGGCACTATATATATAATTATCAATTAACACAAAATATAATAAGATTATTGATAAATTAAACATCCTAGGTCTTGCGGAAAATAAATTAGCGCTCTATCCTTATAATAGACTGTTATTTATCACATTTTGAGATTAATTCGATGAACGACACACTAAAAGCTCTTAATAATATACGCACTTTACGAGCGCAAGCTAAAGCGTGCACCCTTGATACCTTAGAAGAAATGTTAGAAAAATTAGAAGTAGTTGTTAATGAACGCCGAGAAGAAAATAATCAAGCTCAAGCTGAAATAGAAAAACATTCTCGAAAATTACAACAATATCGCGATATGCTCATAGCTGACGGAATAGATCCTAATGAACTATTACAAAATATAAGTTCTAATACTAAACTTTTTCACAAAAATAAACGTGCAGCTCGCCCAGCAAAGTATCAATACATTAACAAATATGGCGAAATTAAAACTTGGACCGGACAAGGGCGTACTCCCTCAATTATCAAAAAAGCTATCGATGAAAAAAAGAAAACATTAGAAGATTTTCTACTATAATTAATACATAAATAATGCTTATTTATTTCATCTTAAACAAAGAGATTCTGGATAATATTTTCAAGCTCTTTGTCCGTGATCATCATATGCATAATTTAATATGACACTGTTTACGATCATTTAAATTAACATTATAAATTCCATAGTATCACATATAACAATCATAATTACTTTTTATAAAACACAAATATATTTAACTAGATTAATAAATCTATTGTATATTTATTTGTTTTTTATAAATTCTAGTTCTCCGTTACTACTCCGTTTAGTAAAAGTAAATAAATTTGCAGTAATTTTAATAATATCCATCTCCAATTTAAACCCATTATTACCCGAACAAATTATTACTGTATTAAATTATTGTAATATTTTGCATACATATAAATGCATCTATTTAATTGTATTTCAAAATATCTCTGTATATTTTATGTATAGTCTACAACATCAATTATAACCAATAAGCTATACTTACTGGTATTTTATATTCATATAAAAAATATAAATCTTAAAAAATAACAACAACTATATTGACATCGACTGTAAAATTGAAAATTTCATTAGAATAAATATCACGATTATTAAACATGGTTACTTATATAAATGGCAGTTATTATTGCCTTCATACCCTCTGAACTTAAAATATTAGATGGTAATTTATTTCATGGACAATTTATTAAAAATTAATTCTTCATTAAAAAATGCATACCTATAAACACGTACCAAAAAGTACATATACTTATGATCTATACTGTTTTTGGAGTTGCTAAAATAATTAAAAATAAAAACCCCAGCATCACATCATAATATATTGTAATTTAATATAATATTGTAGTTTATTGTACCAAATAATATATGTTTTAAATGCTTAATAGAAAAAATTTTATAATATTATAAATATTAACAATATCCTAGTATCATGTACATTCGGAAGATCACTATACTTGTTATATATATGTCAATAAAAATTCAAATTATAAAATCATTATACTCACTAACATTCAATGATACCACTCGAACATATTTTTTAAAATTTTTGTGATTATAAATTTTTATGGCATATCCTACTTGCATATAAAAGACACAACACACCTGTCGGCATTACTATAGCATCAACATAAAACATATTAACAACTATTTAAAACCATAGACTTGATTTGCAATTATGCAATACATAAATTTTCAATTGTTTCAACAGAATTTTACATTACTGAAAAAAATAAATTTATACAAAAATCATGGGTATTCCATAATATTATTTAATACATCTATCTTATATAAGACCACTTCCCTGATAAGAGGATCAAAATAAGTTTTTGGAAAAAGCTATAAATTTAATTTTTTTTGAAATACTATTTCAAATACGTTAAATTATTTTTTAATTATTCTTAAGCAACCTTATAAAAAAATTGATAACAAACCCATTCTAAATTAACATGATTTTAGTTTAAATAATTAACCATTATATGCAAATATTCTATTGCATAAAATTAGAACAAAGCTACAGATTATTAAAGAACGCATTTTATAAACTATTGCAATAATAATTGTAATCTCCGACTACTAGTTAAATTCATTGATCGTCCAGCAATAAACATATAACAAAATTAGAACCATAATAATTGATTTCAATATACTCATGATCTTATCACACTCGTAAATATACCCATACCTAAACAGGTTATTCAAAACACAAGAAATATTTTAATTTATTAATCCATTGTATTATATAGAAACATTCATATATAATGACCTGCAGCTTTGAAGTTCCAACTATTATCTTTAAAAAATTAAATATACTAAACTGATTAATAATTAAATAGGTGTAACAAATAGTATTTACTTACATGTGCTATCATATACTTACAAAGTATAATAGTTAATTATTGTTAATGCTTTTATTTTACTAAGTTAATAACACCTATAAATTATCATCGGAAATAAATACGGATCGTCATAATATGAAATTTGTTTCTTTTAACATCAATGGATTACGTGCTCGTATGCATCAATTAAACGCAATTATCTTGCAATTGAAACCTGATGTAATTGGGTTACAAGAAACTAAAGTACATGATGATTTTTTCCCTATAAAAGAAATACTGCAACATGGTTATCACGTATATTATTATGGTCAAAAAAAATATCATGGTGTTGCATTGTTTCTACGTCAAATTCCTTTAACTGTTACTCGCGGACTGACTGATGATGATAATTTATCTCAAAAACGGATAATTATGGCTGATATTATGACATCAATCGGAACATTGACTATTATTAACGGTTATTTTCCTCAAGGAGAAAATAAAAATCATCCAGAAAAATTTACGTACAAAAAAAAATTTTATAAAAATTTTCAAAACTACCTAGAACATACCTACCAAAGTCATTCATTATTGCTGATTATGGGCGACATGAACATTAGTCCTACAGATTTTGATGTTGGTATTGGTGAAAAAAATAAAAAACATTGGATCGCATCAGGACGATGTTCTTTCTTGCCAGAGGAAAGAATATGGATCAATCGTTTGATGAGCTGGGGGTTGGTAGATATATACCGAAATATGCACCCTCAAAATGATGAACGTTATTCCTGGTTCAGCTATAGATCCCGTGGGTTTTACAAAAATAATGGTTTGCGTATTGATTTGATATTGGCAACTCGTCCTCTAGCCAATCTTTGCAAAAATAGTGAGATAAGCTATAATATTCGTAGAATGCAGCGACCGTCCGATCATGCTCCAGTATGGGTAGATTTTGATATTTAATATATACTTACTTCACACGGAAAACCATTTTATATAAACCTTAACTACTGATATGACATAATATCACTGAAAATTTTTAATTTTATATACGTAAAATTAATAAAATCATAAAAGTTTCATAATTTTCATTTAATTTATGCGCATTGCGTGATACCCAATTTGGTTTAAGTGTGAAAATGTAAAGTTCATGTGGATATTATACAATGTTTTTAACAATAAAAGCGTTCATTCAGAATATATGGAAAATCATTTATAAAATACTTAGATATAGCATACGTGCATTATATCTAATACGAACAATAATAATAAATATATTTTTTATCATTTTCATTATGATTAGCGTAGGAATATATTTAAATTTACGTGATTCTTCTACCTCATTATCGAAGTGCTCTGCGTTAGTTCTAGATCTTTCTGGCATTATTGTAGATAAACCAGTGACATACAGTAAATTTCAAAAATTCAGTCAACATTTATTAAATACAAATAGATCAAATGCTAAAGAAAACTCGTTATTTGATATTATTAATATATTACGTCAAGCCAAAAATGATCCACATATAACTGGATTAATATTATCATTAAAAAACTTTTATGGAAGCAATCAGACATCATTAGAATATATTGGTAAAGCATTACGTGAATTCAAAGAATCTGGTAAACCAATTTATGCTATTTCTGATTATTATAATCAATCGCAATATTTGCTCGCTAGTTATGCCAACAAAATTTATCTCACACCACATGGATTTGTAGATTTGCGAGGAATTTCTACCAACAAGTTATATTATAAATCTCTATTAGATAATTTAAAAATTAATACTCATATTTTTAGAGTAGGTACGTACAAATCTGCCGTTGAACCATTTATTCAAGATCAAATGTCTGATCATGTACGACATGAAGAAACAAAATTAATAAATTGTTTATGGAATCAATATCTAAAAATAATATCTATTAATCGCAACATGACAACACAGGAAATTTTTCCAGGAATTAACAATATACTAAATGAATTGCATCAAATGCAAGGCGATACTGCCGCTTATGCGCTAAAAAACAAATGGATCGACGAAATCGCATCCCATTCTGTTATAGAAAATACGATGAAAAAAATATTTGGATCTAATAAACAAGGCACTTCATTTAATGCCATTAGCATGTATGATTATAATCTTGTCGCTCCTATAAAACAAAACAACCAAATAGCAATAATATGTATTAATGGTCCTATCGTGGATGGACCTGATATACCAGGTTCAATTGGCGGTGATACTATAGCTCATAAAATCCGCAGCGCTCGGTTTGATCCTGAAATAAAAGCAATAGTAGTACGCGTCAATAGCCCCGGTGGCAGCGTGAATGCTTCTGAATTAATTAGATTAGAATTAATATCTGTCAGAGATTCTGGCAAACCAGTAGTGGTTTCTATGGGTAGCATAGCAGCATCTGGTGGATATTGGATATCAACGCCAGCCAATGTTATTATTGCGAGTAACAGCACTATTACGGGTTCTATCGGTATATTTGGTATTATTAATACATTTGAAAAATCTCTTGACACCATCGGTATTCATAGTGACGGAGTAAATACATCCCCTATATCAAATATTTCAATAACTACCCCACTACCCACTGAATATATAAACATGATGCAACTTTATGTAAATACCAGCTATCATTATTTTATTAACACGGTGGCTGAATATCGCTGTAAAACTACAGAGGATATCCATAAAATTGCTCAAGGCCATGTATGGCTTGGTTACGATGCAATAAAAAATGGATTAATTGACAATATAGGAGATTTAGATGACGCAATAAATAAAGCTATTGAATTAGCTCACTTAAAAGAATATCAACTTAATTGGTACGAAGATAAATTAAATTGGATGGATGTTTTAATACAACAAGCTAATAAAGTTATTCAGACTATAATTATAAATTTATTTAATCATTACGTTTCATTAACTAATTTTAATAATAATATAAAAATAAATAACTCTAACATCCTGCAATTTTCATGGAATGATCCAAAAAATTGCTATGCTCTTGATTTAAATTATTCAGAACAATTATAATATATAATGTAAATTACATTTACATACTTATAGAATTATAAAATGATGATTTGATCATAAAGCATCGCATTAATAAATTTTTTTTAACTTTAATACCTACAAAAACAAAATCTAAAAATATTATTTATATCATTAAATCATAATAAATTATAAAATACACGTAACTATCAAAAAATTAAATATATATACATATTAGTGAAATATCGAAACATCAAACATGCACATTAATTTGAAGTTATTAAAATAATTATTATTAAGACTTGATATATAAAACAATATTTCATACCCACATTTAAAATTTACAACATAACATTTAATGACAATTAAAACAGGAGCATATAATATATGGCTATTAAAATAGGTATTAATGGATTTGGTAGAATTGGTCGCGTTATTTTTAGAACTGCGCAAGACAGAAAAGATGCAGATGTTGTCGCCATTAATGATTTGCTCGACATTGAACATATCGCATATATGTTGAAGTATGATTCAACTCATGGGCGATTTAAAGGGACAATTAGTGTGCATGGCGACCATTTAATCATTAATGATAAAGTTGTACACTACACTTCAAAAAAGGATCCAAAAAACTTATATTGGGGAAATTTTGATATTGATGTTGTTACTGAATCTACAGGAATGTTTTTAACTGAAGAAAAAGCTTATGGACATATCTTCGCTGGAGCCCGTAAAGTAGTATTAACAGCCCCATCAAAAGATGATACACCAATGTTTGTTATGGGAGTTAATAACCATCTCTACAACGGAGAAAAAATAATATCTAATGCGTCTTGCACTACTAATTGTTTAGCTCCATTAGCTAAAGTTATTAATGACAATTTTGGCATCATTGAAGGTATAATGACTACTGTTCATGCTGCCACCGCTACTCAAAAAACTGTCGATTCCCCAATACATAATGATTGGAGAAGTGGACGTGGTGCCTACCAAAATATTATTCCATCTTCTACTGGAGCAACACGAGCATTAGGAAAAGTTATTAAAGAGCTAGATGGTAAATTAACTGGAATATCATTCCGAGTCCCCATTCCAAATGTTTCTGTTATTGACTTTACCGTCCGTTTAGAAAAATCCACCTCTTATAAAGATATTTGTGATGTTATTAAAAAAGCTGCTTACGGAAATTTAAAAGGAATTATAGGATATACTGATGAAAAAGTGGTATCTAGCGATTTTAATGGAGAAAAATTGATCTCTATTTTCGATGCACAAGCAAGCATCTTATTAAATAATCATTTTGTTAAACTAATATCCTGGTATGATAATGAAACAGGCTACTCCGACAAAGTAATTGATTTAAGTATATATATTTCAAAATTTAAATAATATTATCCAATAAATATTTTAATCTATTACGTAGATAAACTAATGAATGATGAGAATCAAATAAAAATAATTTAATGACTGTCAAATAAGAGATGTTATCTTGGCAACAGCTCAAAGAACATCTCTTATCAGTGGGATAGTTGAAATATAAATAAGGATTAATAAAATATGAGAACTATAAAAATTCTATTAATACATATTATGTATAATGTATAATATTATCATTTACAATATCTATAAATCTAAACTTATCCGATTAACTTTCATTGGAAAAAAATTATAAACATTAATATTCTAAGGTATTTCCCGAAAATAAATGTGAATTAAATTGTTATACTTGTCTCATTGTTTCTAATTTGATAGTTTTAATAAAATTAAAACGTATACATAATTATACACATATCATATACAATAATTTTAATATACAACAGATTTGATGATATCAAATTTTTTATTTTTTAAAAAATATTAAAATACATCAATTTGAATTGTTTTAATTTTAGGTAATTATTTATGTTGCATTTTTTTAATATTTACTCTAAAACTAGAAAGAGCTGGATTTTATTAGTATTCACCGTTGTTATTTTAGAGTTAATGGCCTTATATTTACAACACATTGTTTTAATAAAACCTTGCGTGTTGTGTGTTTACCAAAGATGCGCTTTATGGGGTATAGGGATTGCTGGATTGGTTGGAGCAATTGCTCCGTCGTTTACTCCTTTAAGATTTTTTTCTATCCCAATTTGGATATACAGCGCCTGGAAAGGATTGTTATTCGCTAAAGAATATACTGATATTCAATTACATCCATCCCCATTTCTCACGTGTGATCTGTTTGTCCAATTTCCTCATTGGTTACCTTTAAATAAGTGGTGGCCTGGTATGTTTGATGCTGATGGTGATTGCTCTGAATATAAATGGTATTTTTTATCATTAGAAATATCTCAATGGATGCTTATAATTTTTGCTAATTACTTAATGATAGCGATACTCGTATCACTATCACAAATTATTGATCTCCAAAAATATAATAATAAATAGAATGTAAATAAAATTTATACCCATTTTTTTTTACATTTCAGCACATATATCACTTATTTATACATAAAACACAAAATATACATTATCATCGATCTTTGTTGCAACCACCCATTACCTTAATTGGGTGCATACTGAAAAAAAATCAATACAAAATATACTGATTGATTTTAACATATATTTATTTAAAAATATTGTTAAAAAACCAACTCAAGTGCATAATACTCTATAATATACACCCTCTGAAATAATATTATTGCCAGTATTTCTTATGGTTTTAAAATTTTTTATAAAATATATATATACATTAATATCTAATTTTAAAATTATATTAACCAATATGCTATTACAATATATTATCCCTACTCTCATGTTCACAAGGAATATAGTCCGTATGGTAATTTATGAAAATAAACAACCATTACCGTTAATATCGTACAATTTTAAATATATCATATTTACTACACCGATAAAATACATTATAATGCAGTAGTTATTTAACTATGTATGATCATTAATTAATTTTTAATTGATGTATTACCGCTTCGCCTATTCTACTATAGGCGTAATAATATTCTATAATTTAAAAATTAATATATATATATTCATAAAATGCATAATAAATATACATTCGTACAAATAATCATGTTGCATATAAGCATATGCATGTGTATCTAAATTGTGAAAGATCAATGTGTCCATTAGCATAACAGGGAGTAATTTTACATTATTGGTGATGCATGTCTATAGTACGTGTATAGGAGTGATTCGTCGATCATTAGAAGAAAAAATAGAAAAAGCTCCCTTTTTTTTATTAAAAAACACCCCAGTTGTCGTAAACGTTGGTAACCTTAATTATTGTAATAATTGGGATGCTCTGTATCGCACAATATCCGATGCTGGATTATTTATAGTTGGAGTATGTTGTTGTCATGATAACAAACTAAAAGAAATAATCATTCGTAGTGGAATACCTATTCTTACACAAGGAACCTCTGTAAAACATAAATATTTTTCAGAATGCTTACAAAAAAACATTCCAATAATCTCTAAAACACAACTAATCAATACACCAATACGTTCTGGACAAAAAATATACGCTCGCAACAGAGATCTAATTGTTATTGCAAATGTTAGTGCTGGAGCTGAAATTATTGCCGACGGAAATATCCATATTTATGGTACAATGAGAGGAAGAGCATTAGCCGGTGCATCTGGTAGTAAAGAATCCCAAATTTTTTGTACTCATTTATCTCCTGAACTAGTATCTATTGGAGGGCGTTATTGGTTAAGCGATCAAATTCCAAAAGAATTTTCAGGTAAATCGGTAAGACTCAGTTTAAAAAACGACATGCTTATCATTCAAAATTTATAATGTATCCTGCAATAAGGATTTGTTTATGACACGAATAATAGTTATTACTTCAGGAAAAGGAGGAGTAGGTAAAACAACATCAAGCGCAGCTCTTGCTACTGGACTAGCACGTAAAGGTAAAAAAACCGCTGTCATTGATTTCGATATTGGATTACGTAATCTTGATTTAGTTATGGGATGCGAACGTAGAGTAGTGTATGATTTTATTAATGTTATTCAAGGTGAAGCCACTTTACACCAAGCATTAATTAAAGATAAACACACTGATTATTTATATATTCTACCTGCTTCACAAACACGTGATAAAAATTCTTTAAATCGGGCTGGAGTAGAAGAAATATTAAATAATCTTAATAAAATGAACTTTGAGTTTATAATATGTGATTCTCCTGCAGGTATTGATAGCGGAGCTTTAACAGCTCTATATTTTGCAGACGAAGCAATTGTCGCGACCAATCCAGAAATTTCATCAGTACATGATTCGGATCGCATGCTGGGTATTTTAGCATCTCAGTCTAAACGTTCCGAAAATGGTATAGAAACAATCAAAGAACACCTATTACTCACTCGATATAATCCTAGCCGCGTTCGACGAGGGGATATGCTTAGTTTAGAAGATGTAATAGAGATATTACGAATTCCTTTATTAGGCGTTATACCAGAAGATAAATCAGTATTAAAAGCATCTAATCAAGGTGAACCAATTATTTTGAATTCAAAATCTCATGCAGGACAAGCCTATTCAGATACAGTAGATCGTTTATTAGGCAACCCATGTCCTTTTAGATTTATTAAGGAAAAAAAAATTAATTTTTTTAAACGATTTTTCAAGAGATAATACTATTATGGTATTAGTAAATTTCTTTTTTTTTAGAAAAAAAACACCGGCCGACATCGCTAAAAAAAGATTACAAGAAATTATTTCTGAACATAACATTAGAAATAATTTTACTCCATATTATTTACCTCAATTAAAAAAAGATTTAGTCCAAACAACAAGTAAATACATACATAACCCTCAAATACTTTCAATCCAATTAGAAAAAAAAGACAACAATACATCTATTTTAAAATGTAAGATAATTTTTTTTAACGAAGAAACACAATAAAATCGTACAATTAATACTAATTTACAATTAAAAAATTCATCAATACTATTTTACATAACAATGTTCTCTCAGAATAAGAGAGATTACATTAACATATAAAAACAAAATAAAATTACAACAAAATTGTAATATCTCCTTATTTTTATTAGTCAATATCCAATAAACACTTTTACTGCAAAAATCCAAATTACAGTAAAAAACACAACCATACCTTAATGTTACAAAACAATTCTATACATAACCATATTACAATGCTAAAATACAATACATATATATACACTGACCATAAAAATATTAAAATATACGACGTCTAAATATTATTAGTCATCGATCAGCATTACTACAAAACTAGAATATCATCTGGCTTTACAGCTACTACATTACGTAAATAAACAGGTTTCGCCTGATTTGGATGAATGAATATTTTATTTTTCCAACTACATATCCCTAAAGGCAACATGTCCTGTGCTTCGGGCGACATAATACTCTTCTTTAAGCTAATCACACCAGGCACTCTTATACACTTCAACATTGGATAGTTATTCCAACCTGTTCCTACAAGCGCCCAGTTGCCCTGTAGTTTTTGGAAACTAGAATATATTAATTTTTTTATAATTATTTCCGGCCTTATAATAGACTCATTATCGCTACGTATCCAACAACTATCATCACTTATTCTATGGTAACAAGCCCAATACAACTCACCCATACGCGCATCAATAGTAGATATAACTTGTTTAGCAGAAAAAATACGCCAAGCCCCTTGCGCTAATACTTCCAAAGCAGATACCTCTACTAACGGTAAATCTGCTCCTAACGCTAAGCCTTGTGCGACACTTATCCCAATACGTATCCCCGAAAAACTACCCGGTCCTCTATTGAATACAATGCAATCAAGGGATTGCAATGTAACACCCACTTCTATTAATAATTGATTAATCATAGGCAATATATTTTCTGAATGACTCCTTGGGGCTACAATTTTATGATCATATATGCTATGATCGATCATCATAGCAACAGAACACAATTCAGTGGTAGTATCGAAAGCTAAAATTCGAGTGGCCATATCACGCAAATAAAAACGAGATTATATAAAAATAAAGTTATAACTATATTACATGATATATGTAATACTTATAGTAAAATATAAAATTTTATTAAACAAACTACAATGATTAAAACTAAAAATTATATTAATATTTTCATCATACCGATGATATAACAATCGAGTATTTTAACACAGTAGTATAAATATATTAATCATGTGATTTTTAAAGTGTTCTAAAATAAAATGCATATACAATAATTAAATCCGATACATGCAACAGCATAAATTTTAAATATTCTTCATTTTCTACAGGTAATAACGATCAAATAAAATATATATAATTATATATATTTTAAAATCATACAGGAAACATCTATTTTACATGGGCATCCATCTTATAGAATTACCCTATCATCCTCAAACTATACTGAATCTTTTTGAGCCTTTATCTAACACACCATGGTCTATGTTATTGTATTCTGGTCATAATAATAAACACCCAGATAGTCGTTTTGATATATTAGTTACTGATCCAACACTAACATTAATAACGCACAAAAATATCACTACAATTTCTTATGGTAAAAATCATCAAATTAATAATACAGATCCATTTATCTTATTAAAAAAATATATTCATATCATGAATATGAAACCGGAAAATAATTTTCAATTACCATTTCAAGGTGGATTTTTAGGTGTATTTGGATATGATCTCGCAAGATGTATTGAATCACTTCCAAAATTAGCAGAACAAGATCTTTCGTTCCCAGATATGGCAATAGGTTTGTATCGCTGGGCGATCATTGCAGATCATAAACTTTGTAAAAATTATCTTGTTACTCATGATGATCCCAATCAAATATTAACCTGGATATATAAACAACAACATATATATAACAATCATGTTTCCAATACATCATTTAATCTCATACAACCATGGAAAAGTAACATTAGTCGATCCGAATATGCACAAAAATTTCGTACTATCCAAAAACATATAATTTCAGGAAATTGCTACCAAGTATGTCTTTCTCAGCGTTTCTTTGCTCCATATATAGGAGATGAATGGATAGCATTTCGTTACCTGTTACATTATAATCACGCACCTTTTTCGGCTTTTATTCGACTACCAAACAAATTGAGTATACTCAGCTTATCTCCAGAACGTTTTCTGAGATTACATAATACAAAAATCAAAACCCAACCTATTAAAGGTACATTGCCTAGATTAAAAAACGTACAAGATGATTATCACCAAATTATTAAATTATCTGAATCTACAAAAAATCAATCAGAAAATTTAATGATTGTTGACTTATTAAGAAATGACATTGGAAAAGTAGCTGTTCCAGGTAGTATTCGTGTGTCTAAACTATTTGATATTCAATCATTTCCAGGGGTGCATCATATGATCAGCACCATTACAGGAGAACTGTCTAATAATTTTTCTGCTTGTGATTTATTACGTGCATGTTTTCCAGGAGGATCTATAATTGGAGCCCCAAAGGTTCAAGTTATGCAATTAATTGAACAACTTGAACCACAACGCCGGAACGTTTGGTCTGGCAGTATTGGATACTTAAGTTGTTGTGGTAATATGGATACCAGTATTGCTATCAGAACAATATTAGCTGAAAGACAACATCTATTTTGTTCGGTAGGGAGCGGTATTATCTTCGACAGCGATGAAGAAATAGAATATCAAGAAATGAAAGACAAAGTCTCTACTTTATTACTACCGCTACTAAAAAAATTTTATTTAAAATAACTACTTTAAATCAACAATTTTTAATATTATATATACATATGTATATATTAACAATACTATTTATTAGTGTGTATCATTAAAAAATAAAAGGCATTCTATTTCTACTAATTCAATGCGATACTCTATCATTTTTCGAATTATAAAACGCCATCTATTAATTGTTAACACATCGCCCTCTTTTGGTATACGGTCGCAACGGGATAACAACAAACCAGCTAAAGAAGCTACATGATCACAAACATGCACCAAATCATAAGCCTGTAATGCCTGTTGTAATGCATGTAAATCCATACTACCTTTTGCTAACCAACCTGTCCCATTATTAATTATTTCAATTTCTGGTGTTTCATCTTCATCAGGAAATTCACCAGCTATAGCCTCTAATACATCCAAAGGAGTTATTAATCCTTGAATAATACCAAATTCGTTAGATACAACAACCATACTTCCTTTTGCACGCCGCAATTCTTTCAATAAATTTAATACATCCAAAGTTTCTGGAACTACAATGGGCAAATTTTCTGAAGCATGTGTTTCTAACCGTTCTCCATTAGCAATAGCTGCCATTAAATCTTTAGCACGAACAATTCCTATTAATTGATCCAATTCACCATTACATACTGGAAACATATTATGAGGAGTATTCATTAATGTAGAATATAACTCTTGCACTGGTTTTTGAGAATCTAACCACGAAATTTCATTTCGAGGAGTCATTATACTTCGTAAGGTGCGTGAAGCTAACGATAATACTCCAGTAATCATATGGCGCTCCTCTTCAGCAAAATGTGTTTTTGATAAAAGAACTGAAGAATTTTTCTCTGTATCAAAGTTCCATTGAGCTGTATTACCCATTAACCTCATAATTGCTTCTGCTGTGCGTTCACGCATTGATTTAGTTGATTGACCCTTCATAGAATTACAATGAGCAATTTGATTAAATAATTCAATTAACACCGAAAATCCAATAGCAACATATAAATAACCTTTTGGTATATAAAATCCAATTCCCTCTGCAATTAAACTCAAACCAATAATTAATAAAAAACTCAGACATAAAACTACTACAGTTTGATGACTATTAATGAAATTAGTTAATAAACGAGATGATAGCGACATTATTACTACTGCTATAACAACTGCTATTATCATTATTGTTAAATTCTCTACTGTACCGACAGCTGTTATTACTGCATCAAGAGAAAAAATAGCATCAAAAACTACAATTTGTATTACTACTACCCAAAAACTAGCATATCCACGACTAGTGTGATTATGTACTTTATGTTCTAGTTGTTGATGTAATTCAGTAGTTGCTTTAAATAAAAGAAAAATACCCCCAAATAATAAAATTAAATCTCTTCCAGAAAATGAAAAAGTAGCAATCTTGCACAATGGTTTTGTGAGAGTAACAAACCATGAGATCAAAGATAATAATGCGATACGCATTATTAATGCTAATGTTAACCCGATAATACATGCACGTTCACGTTGTTTTTTTGGAAGTCTGTCTGTTAAAATAGCAATAAAAACCAAATTATCGACGCCAAGTACAATTTCTAAAATTACTAAAGTTAAGAATCCTATCCACATTGATATGTCTGTTAAAAATTCCATGATAATCTCCATTGAACATTAGATAACAAATCGTCTCATGGCATATTTATATTAAACATATTAAAATATCTGATTACATAGTGAAGTTGTCAGCAATAAAGTAAACACGATCAAAATACAAGTTTGTGTAGAGGAGGGTGTTGATAAAAAATTAAATATATATATATATATTTAACCACAAAATTATGTGGATATCACTTACATAATAAGACCATTATTATGGTAATGCATAAAATATCTCTTCAAATTATTGAAAATAAATATTCTAACATTAAATATAATGTATCATTACGACAAAAAAGACAGTATAATACACTCGGTTATTTTTTTTGAAGTACATTAAGTTTATTTTAATTCTATACTTTCTATTGGTTGAAACAAAAATTAAAAATAACCTAAACCATTATAGTAGTATATTTTTTATTTTTAAATATCAAAACAATGTTAACCTATGTACGATAACATTGAAAACAATTCCTATTATTTTAATACTTAAAATAATGAGGAATTGTTAAAAATACTCAAAAGAGGAAAAAGTAGTGACTATTGCTATAATATTAGGAGCTCACGGTTCTGTATCTAAAAAATTGATTGAAACCACTGAAATGATCATAGGAAAACAACAAAATGTTGCGTGGGTTGATTTATTGCCCGAAGACAACACTAAAATATTAATTGAAAAATATCATGTACATCTATCAAATCTTAATAAAAGCGCAGGGGTATTATTTTTAGTGGACACCTGGGGAGGAAGCCCGTTTAATGCCGCTCATAGTATCGTGTTAAATAAAGAAAAATATGATATTGTTACAGGAATGAACATCCCTATGTTAATTGAAGTTTTTATGGCGCGCGATAATATCCACTCCTTTCAAGAACTAGTACAAATCGCATTAAAATCTGGTAGTGAAAGTATAAAATCAGTAAAATACTCCTTAGCTCATAATCATTTATACGATGAAAAAGATATCACTAAACACCCCACCGCACCTGAATTATCAGATAAAAATAACAAAAACCATATGATCATTTGCTTAGCACGTATTGATGATAGATTGATTCATGGACAGGTAGTAACTCGTTGGGCTAAAGAATACAATATTCAACGTATCATAGTAGTAAACGACGAAGTATCTAAAGACATGATCCGAAAAACTTTACTAACTCAAGTAACCCCCCCTGGAATAACTGCGCATGTTCTAGATATCAATAAAGCTATACGTGTATACAATAATCCTAAATACTCCGGAGATAAAGTTATCATGTTATTCACTAACCCTACAGATGTTTTGCGTCTTTTTGAAGGCGGCGTTCCTATCAATTCAGTAAATATTGGGGGAATGGCTTTTTATAAAGATAAAAAACAAATAAATAATGCTATATCAGTAAATAACACAGATATTGAAGCTTTTAAAAAACTTAATCAATATGGCATTGAATTAGAAGTACGTAAAGTGCCATCAGATCCATCATTAAAAATGATGCAATTAATAAAAAAAATAAATAATTCCTAATTAATTAAATATACAATTTTATTTAATAAATTCATGTAAACACTATATTTTATTTTCATATATTCAGGAAATGAAATGGAAATTAACGCACTTCAAATTATTTTATTGTTTATTACATCTTGTATTATAGGAATGGGCTCAATACTCGACGAATTTCAGTGTCATAGACCATTAATAGCATGTACGCTAACTGGATTAATTTTAGGAGATATAAAAACTGGGATCATTATTGGCGGCACACTAGAAATGATAGCACTAGGATGGATGAATATAGGAGCTGCTGTAGCACCCGATACTGCTTTAGCTTCAATTATTTCTACTATTTTAGTCATTATGGGACAGCAATCTATCGGGGCTGGAATCGCTTTAGCAATTCCATTAGCTGCTACCGGACAAGTATTGACCATTATTGTACGCACTATTACTGTAGCATTCCAACACGCCGCTGATAAAGCAGCTGAACACTGTAATATAAAAATTTTAAGTTGGATTCATATTACAGCTCTCATGTTACAAGCTATGCGGGTTTCAATTCCAGCTACTATTGTCGGAGTTTCTGTTGGAACTGAAACAGTGCACTCTATGCTCCATGCTATTCCAGAAGTGATAACTAACGGTCTAAATATTGCTGGAGGTATTATTGTTGTAGTTGGTTATGCTATGGTCATAAATATGATGCGCGCGGGATATTTAATGCCGTTTTTTTTTCTAGGATTTGTTATTACAGCCTTTACTGATTTCAATTTAGTCGCATTGGGTATCATTGGTATAATTATGGCCATCCTGTACATCCAATTGTCTCCACGTTATAATCAAGTTAACAAACAAAATATAACTAACCCAACTGTTCAGTCTCCAAGTAAACTTGATGATGAACTAGATTAATAAGACTAGATTAATAGGTAATTATAATGATTAATAATCCTCAAAAAATCTATACTAAAACAAAAACAATAAAATTAAAAAAAAATGATATACGCGCAGTTTTTATTCGTTCTAATATTTTTCAAGGATCTTGGAATTTTGAACGTATGCAAGCATTAGGATTTTGTTTTTCTATGATTCCAGTAATCCGACGTTTATACCCAAAAAATAGTAAAGATCAAAAAGAAGCAATTAAACGACATTTAGAATTTTTCAATACACACCCATATGTCGCTGCCCCTATATTAGGAGTCACTATGGCCATGGAGGAACAAAAGGCTAATGGTGCTACTACTATAGATAACGCTTCTATCAATGGTTTAAAAGTAGGACTAATGGGGCCTTTAGCCGGAGTAGGTGATCCAATATTTTGGGGAACCGCTAGACCGGTATTTGCTGCCCTAGGAGCAGGAATCGCCATAGGAGGGAATTTATTAGGTCCGTGTCTATTTTTTGTTTTGTTCAACACAGCAAGACTAGCTACTCGTTATTATGGCATCACGTATGGTTATAAAAAAGGAATCAGCATTGTTAACGATATGGAAGGAGGGGTTTTGCAAAAATTGACAGAAGGTTCTTCCATTTTAGGTTTATTTGTTATGGGAGCATTAGTTAACAAATGGACACATATAAACATACCATGCGTACTTTCTAAAATTACTGATAATGATGGAAATACAGTAGTCACAACTGTACAAAATATTTTAGATCAGCTCATGCCTGGATTTGTTCCTTTATTGTTAACGTTTGGTTGCATGTGGTTACTGAATAAAAAAATAAATGCACTATGGATTATTATAGGATTTTTTGGGGTCGGGATTGTTGGGTACCGCACAGGACTATTAGGGCTTTAAACAAGTAATTTAGAGCTACAAAAAAATAAGAGAACCTAAATACTTTTACTTTTTAGGTTCTCTTATTTTTTTGTAGCTCTAAATTACTATCACAGCAGTAACCATCATCCATTATTTTAAGATCTTTACCAAAATTACTAAATTAACACATTAGTACCACATCTTCTCTCATATACCTGCACATATTTTTAAACTTTAAAAAAGCACTATGTATACTATGTATTTCACATCAACAGTAAATTTGTACTATGATACTCGCTGTTTATTTTCAAAATACCCTTATTTCATATAAATACACATACATCACAATCAACAGATTATAAAGCCGTCACGTTTACAGCAGACGGACCTTTATGTCCATCTTGAATTTCAAATTCTACACTTTGTCCCTCAGACAAAGTTTTAAATCCATTTCCTTGAATGGCAGAAAAATGTACAAATACATCTTTACTACCATCTGACGGTGTAATAAAACCAAAACCTTTAGATTCATTAAACCATTTTACTTGACCTTTAATTTTTGCCATCTTACGTATTTCCTTTAGAGTGTTTACATTTGCCGTAACAGCGATTAAAAGACAAACCAGAGTTATTATTCTCGCGAAACATTCAAATAAGAGGAAATTATATTATTCATACATAACACTTCTTTACTGAAGTTATCAAAATACTACTTATATACGGAAGCATATCTCGGTTTACCTGACATTTCATCACCTAATCCTATGATTAAATGATCCTACTAATAATATATAAAACATCTTTCATTTATATCTTCACGATCATCACTAACAAGAATAATTCAAAAAACATACTGAAGTAACGATGCAATCCAACACACATCACTATGATGTAAACCAATTTATTCAATTAATAACAATATCTAAAAGATTTTACATATAAATAAAGAACTAATCTACACTACCATTTCTACCACATAAAACCTAAAAACAAAACAAATTTTTTCGTTATTTTAGAACATAATTAAATTAAAATAAATATTTCTATAAAAACGTTACGCTCATACTAAGTGCTACAAGTAAGATAGCATTTATTTTTTACTTTGTAAATCATACAACACACAACCCTTTACATAAACTCATAAAAACAATGATTTTCATCTTTAATCAAAGTTACTTATTTAAAAATAAGACGACTTATTTAAATAAATACCATGTTGTAATGCTTCTATCCGCTTATCTAAAGAAGGATGAGATGCGAATAAATTACTTAATATACTTTTTTTTACACTATTAATATACAAAGTAGTAATACTATTAGACGTGTTAAGTTCATGACTATTTTTTAATTCTTGTAAAGCAGCAATAACGTTTCTACATCCTACTAATTTAGCGGCACCCGCATCCGCATAAAATTCACGATGACGTGAAAACCAAAACACGATGATACTAGCAAATATACCGAACACAATCTCTAAAATCGTTGATACAATAATATATGCTATAGAATTATTTATATCACAATAATTGCTGCTAGGGATATCAATCTGCTCATCATGTTGATCATTTGCAAATGAAGTCCAATAAAATATCATCGCGGCAAGACTACGCGACACAAAAATCACAAAAGTATTAATTATACCTTGAATAAGGGTCATAGTAATCATATCTCCGGAAGCAATATGATTCATTTCATGAGCAACAACAGCCTTAATTGACTCTTGATTCATATTTTTTAAAAGACCAGTACTAACGGCTATTAATGCCGAATTTCTTGTTGCTCCCGTAGCAAAAGCATTCATATCTATAGAATCGTAAATAGCCAACTGTGGCGCACCAATATCTAATTTCTTAGCCTGATCGTGTATTATTTTTAACAATAAATGTTCTACATCATTAGATGCTTTACTAATAATCACGCCATGAACTGCAGATAAAGCTATAGATTTAGATAACAATAGCGAAATAACCGCGCCTCCGAAACCAAATATTCCAGCCATTCTCATTAATTCAAATGTAGTAGAGGACCTACATCCCAACAAGCTCAATATACTACCAAATAATATTATTACTGATAAATTAGTAATTAAAAGCAATATAATACGCATCATAAAAACCATCTTCCTATTTAATAAAAAGACCTAAATATTTACACAATATCCAATGATATAGATAATTTCAATTTTTTAAGAATCTTTTATATGCAATAAAAACACTTCGATATTAATTTTTTAAACAATTAAGAACACCCAATTATCATAAATGTTTTTTAAAATAAAAAATTTTAAACTTCTATTAATTAAAATAAACAAATTAATGATTACTATAATGTATAAAATCATTACGTATGAAATTTATATTCATTCCAAAAACGACCATCTTTAGCAATCATAGTCACAGAATCTGTAGGGCCCCAAGTACCAGCTTGATAAAGCTTAGGGGCGTCATTTTCCAATTCCCAAGCTTGCACAATAGAATCAACCCATTTCCAAGCACCTTCTATTTCATCACAACGAACAAATAATACTTGGATACCGCGCATAGTCTCTAACAATAATCGTTCGTATGCATCAACTACATGTTCTGGGCAAAAATCTTTATAAAAACTTAAATTTAATTTAGTAGTATGTAATCGATGTTTATGACCTAATCCAGGTACTTTATTCAAAATCTGAACATCTATCCCTTCATCTGGCTGTAATCGAATAGTCAACTTATTATTAGGCAGATCTTTATATGAATCAGGAAATAAATTAATCATTGGTTTTTTAAAAAAAATTACAATTTCAGAACATTTAATAGGTAACCTTTTCCCGGTACGTAGATAAAATGGAACACCAGTCCAACGCCAATCATCTATGTTGACACAAATAGATACAAATGTTTCAGTATTACTGCTTTTATTAGCCCCTTCTTCTTCTAAATAACCAGGAACTGGTTTCCCTTGAATAAAACCAGACGTATATTGTCCACGCACCGTAACATCATGTACGTTATTGCAATTAATTTTCCTTAATGAATGAAGTACTTTAACTTTTTCATCTCGAATACAATCAGCGCTTAAATTAGTTGGAGGCGACATTGCTATGATAGTCAAAATCTGTAATAAATGACTTTGTATCATATCACGCATTTGCCCTACCGAATCAAAATATTTCCAACGACCTTCAATACCTACTTCTTCCGCCACAGTGATTTGCACGTGATCAATAGTATTATTATCCCAATTCGAAGAAAACAAATAATTTGCGAAACGCAATGCCAACAAATTCAAAACCGTTTCTTTTCCTAAATAATGATCAATACGATAAATTTGATTTTCTTCAAAATATTCTGATATCTGCGCATTAATAATACGAGCAGAAGCTAAATTAGTACCCAACGGTTTTTCTATAACTACACGATTTGATTGTTTATTTAATCCAATAGTGCTTAACCCTTTGCATATAACACCAAATGTATCAGGAGGCATAGCAAGATAATTCACTGTTACCATATCTATACTTTTTAGCTTATCTAACAACAAAACAAATCGTTCAGTTTGATATACATCTAAATTACAAAAATCAAGTCGTGCTCTGAACACATGCCATAGCGATTCGTCAATGGGATCCGACATAAATGTTTTTAAAGCAACATATATAACTTCGATATACATAACAAGACTCCATTCTGCACGACCTACTCCTATAATACGTGTGTCAGGATGAATAGCGCCTATTTTTTCCAATTGATATAATGATGGAAACAATTTTCTACGTGCCAAATCACCTTTAGCTCCAAAAATAATTAAATTACATGCTTGAGTAATAGATGTTGATCTCATATTTGTTCTCTGATATGTTAGATGAATATAAGTTTTTAATATCCATCATATATAGGTAGGCCATATAACAAGTACAAGCTTGTTATATTTAATCAAAAATACAATAATAAGTAGCCTTAATTAAATTTGGGTTTATAAAAGTAATAATCCGTAAAAAAAATTAGGCATCATTTGTAATATTAATATTAATTGTCTTTATATTTTCACAATGGTTTTAGAGCATTTTTATGCTTTTTAAGATATATAATCAAACTATATATCTAAAAATTAGATATGCCTAAAGATTAATAAAATATATAATAATACATATTTTATAATCCCTGAATTAACGTATCATAAGTTTGTACATAATTGAATAGTTTATTTTATATTAAAAAATAATACCCACTACAACTGTAGTTATCTATGTATTTATCTAATCGATAGATTATCAATTAATATTCATAATCTTAAACGCTACTACATTAACGTTGCTAATATTTCCAAAAAAATTAATTAATTATTTTATAAATATCAAGAACAAATATTTTATATATAAAATATACATTATTATATAGTATATTAAAATTTAATATAAAATAAACATAAATTATAATACATTAATGACATAATTAATGATCACCATTTTTTAATATTGGTTATTTACATTTAAGTTGCATAAGGAACTATTATGTCTCAACAATTGAGAAGAACTAAAATTATCGCTACTTTAGGTCCTGCTACAGATAAAGGTAACAACCTTGAAAAAATAATTATCTCAGGAGCAAATATCGTACGACTAAATTTTTCTCATGGAAAAACACAAGAACACTTTGTCCGAGCAGAAAAAGTACGGAAAATAGCCTCCAAACTAAGTACATACATTGCTATTCTCGGAGATTTACAAGGACCTAAAATCCGTATCTCAACTTTTCAAGGAAACAAAATATATTTAAAATCTGGAGATAACTTGTTAATTAATGCCATGATGACGAACAACAATACAGGTGATCACAAATGCGTAGGCGTTGATTACGAAGAACTCGCGCAAGACGTACACCCAGAGGATTTACTTCTATTAGATGATGGAAGAATTCAGTTAAAAGTTGTAACAATCCATAATACTAAAATATATACTAAAGTAATTATTGGAGGTATATTATACAACAACAAAGGCTTAAACAAATTAGGAGGGGGGCTTTCAGCAAAAGTCTTAACAGACAAGGACAAAATTGATATTATTACCGCGGCTCAAATTGGAGTTGACTACCTAGCGATATCATTTCCCCGTAGCAGTATAGATTTAAATTGTGCACGAAAATTAATTGTCGATGCCGGCAGTCATGCAAAAATTATTTCTAAAATAGAACGCGCAGAAGTAGTTGCATCCGACGAAACAATAGACGATATCATCCACGCATCAGACGCAGTCATGGTAGCCCGAGGAGATTTAGGAGTAGAAATTGGAGAACCAGAACTAGTGGGTGTACAAAAAAAAATAATACAAAGAGCACGTGCTCTTAATCGCGCAGTCATTACCGCAACTCAAATGATGGAATCTATGATTTATAATTCTATGCCTACTCGCGCAGAAGTAATGGACGTAGCCAATGCAGTATTGGATGGCACTGACGCAGTTATGTTATCCGCTGAAACCGCTACAGGTCAATATCCATCTGAAACTGTAACAGCTATGGCTAATGTATGTTTAGGTGCCGAAAAAAATTCAAACATCAATTTTTTATCAGACATCAGCCAAAAAAAAAAATTTAATGATATCGAAGAAGCTATCGCTATATCGGCAATGTACACTGCTAATCATCTAACAGGAGTAAGCGCTGTTATTGCTTTGACTGAATTTGAAAGTACTACGTTATTGATGTCTCGTATCAATTCAAAATTACCTATTTTTGCGCTATCCCAACACAAACGCACTTTAAATATAGTTACTCTCTACAAAGGAGTTATTCCTATTTATTTTAATAGAATAGGGAATAACGTGATAGACGCCAAGTATGCTAGTAATTTGTTACGCGACAAAGGACTTCTGCTATCTGGTGAATTAGTGGTTGTGATACAAAATGATATATACAATAAGTGTGATGTAATTAATATTAGTCACATTCTACAAGTAGAATAATTATCATTGATTGAAATATTTTTGCAATTACATGAAAAATTCATGATATCATCACGTATATGATATGTAATATTACTTAAAAAACTCGCATGCATGCGAGTAAACTATCTTAAAAAAGAAACCAAATAAAAACTATATTATTAAAAAATTATACAATTAAATACATCTAATCAAAACGTAATTGAGAAAGAATTTCTTTTACTTGATTTAAATATATCGTACGTTCAGGGCCTGATAGCTTCTCAATATTTAATAATGTAGTAGTCAATGGGTTTACGGGACGATGATTGATCCATATTTCAAAATGTAAATGAGGTCCTGTCGATCGACCTGTATTTCCGGATAGCGCTATGCTGTCGCCTAATTTAACTCTTTGTCCAGGTTTAACTAATAACTTTTTTAAATGCATATATCGAGTGATACAATGGCAATTGTGCCTAATTGCCACATAATTACCAGCAATTTTGCTATATGCGCTGACGATAACTTCTCCATCCCCTACAGATACAACAGGAGTACCTATTGGTACGGCAAAATCAACTCCAGAATGAGGAGACACTTGACCAGTCACAGGATTTAATCTATTTAAATTAAAATTAGAAGACACACGAAATGGTTTTAATGTAGGAAATCGTATAAAATTACTTCCTAATCTCACAGCTTCACGATCATACAATTTACCGTTATTTGCACGAAATACATAGTAATCTTTACCAGCAGTATACAATCTCGCTCCAAGTAATGTGCTTTTAATACTATGGTCATCATTCATCATTATCGATATTAACACAGAAAATTTATCTCCCTGATGTAGTTTGTGAAAATCTAATTGATATTGTAATGCATTAATTATATCCATAATGCAATTTTCCTCTATACCTAAAGAACGAGCACTATCAATAAATGTTCCGCTTAATTTACCTATAAATAAAATTGAAGGAGATAACCCATCATTTAATTGATTTACAAATTTAATAATTCCTTCTGTAAAACTAGCATCCATACGATTGTAGACACGAATTTCCTGCGGAAAAATATCCCAAACTAAACATTGTAATTTTTTTTTTGTAATTATTATCCAAGAAAGTATTTGCCCCATTTTTATCTGTCTTAATTCTGGATACTGTTGTAGTAAAAGAGTAATTTCAGAAGCATCGATACCATTGCTGCTATATTTTATTAAAATTTTACTCAATATCTCATTCTGAGATACTGTATAGTTATACATGTTTATTTCTTGTGATGATTTATTAAAATACCAGTGTTTCTTCAAAATATTAGAACGAACTATGACACTATTGAAGAATTTTCCATTTTTCATAATTTCAAATTGATGAAACTCACGGTTCTGAATAAGAAGTGCTTTATTAGAATTTTTTTTATTTTTATTTAACGTACATGAAATAAAAACTTCGCAAACCGTTACAATCATAACCATTAATAGAAACACAAATAACATTACAAAATAATGCTTATACATATAACGATATAATAACTTAATAGCACTAACAATAATACTATGCACTAATTAATAGCCTATATTACGATCTCCAACAAAAAGAGAATCATTCTAACCAAAATTAAAAGAAATTATTACAGAAAAAAATACAAATGACTTTAATTCTAACGCTGTCTCTCAATAAAACAATCACATTACTTATGTATCTTGTAACAAATAGTTACACATAACAATCTATTGATTACTTTTATTTTTTAAAATATCTACAATAACCTTCTTAAATATTTTTTATAATATAAAAAAATCTACTCACATAAATACTACAATACCAAACACCCCTACTTGATGCATAAATTAATCAGGTGCATTAGCCATTATATCTACTGATGCTGTAGTTTTAGGAAACGCAATCACCTCCCGAATGCTCTTAGATCCAGTTAGTAACATAGCTATCCGATCCAATCCAAATGCTAAACCAGCATGTGGAGGCGCTCCATATTTTAATGCATCCATGAAATACCCAAATTTTTTTTTCTGATCGTTTTTAGTAATACCTAAAATATTAAATACTGCTTGTTGTATATCAAATGAATGAATACGCGCTGATCCACTACCAATCTCGCAACCATTAATCACCATATCATAAGCTTCTGAAATGACTAATAACGGATCTTTCTTTAACATTTGAACGTCACAATTTTTTGGAGAAGTAAACATATGATGCATAGATATATATTCCCCATGGCTGTTTTTTTTAAACATCGGGAAATCTATTATCCACAACGGAGCCCAAGAATCTTTCTTAATTAAACACAGATCATTACCTAATTTTAATCTTAAAGAACTTAACATTTTTGTGATAGATTGGTTTTTATTATCATTAAACCCAAAAAACAAAATGTCATTATTTTTAATATTAATTTTATTTAGAATAATATCTAAAGTTAAATTATCTATAAAATTAGTAACTGATCCTTGAATTTCTTTTTTAGTAATATCATTTTCACTAAATTGAACCTTAACCCACATTAATTCCTTCAAACCACATTTTTTAGAATAATCAATATACTCATCGATTTGTCTTTGTGTTAGTTGTCTACCATTAGGTACCTTCATAGCTATTACCTCAACATCAATATTATTTGCTCTAATAAATGACAACCTATTTTGTGTTGACTTAAATAAATATGATACATCAAACATTTCTATTGGATTTCTTAAATCTGGAGAATCAGATCCAAAACGTTGCATCACTTCAGAATATGTAAACTGAGAAAATACTCCCAATTCTACGTTTAAAATTTCACGCCAAATAATACGAATAAAAATTTCCATAAGTTCTCGTATTTTTTGTGTTGTCATAAAAGAAGTTTCAATATCTATTTGAGTAAACTCTGGCTGACGATTTGCACGTGAATCTTCATCCCGAAAACATTTAGTAATCTGATAATATCTATCAAAACCAGAAACCATTAACAATTGTTTAAATATTTGAGGTGATTGAGGTAAAGCATAATTTTTACCCGTGTGTAATCTACTAGGAACAATATAATCACGAGAACCCTCTGGAGTAACTTTTGTTAACATCGGCGTTTCAATATTCAAAAATCCCTCTAATTCCATAAAACGATGAACAATTGACATAATACGCGATCGAGTTTTTATTCGATAAAACATAATAGAACGTCTTAAATCAAGATAGCGATACTTTAATCTATTTTCTTCAATATTATTTTTACTGATATCCAATGGTAATGGATCAGAAATATTAAGAATAGAAAATTTTTTCGCTATTACTTCAATAGCACCAGTAGATATATTGCTATTAATTTGGTTTTTAGGACGTGCACGAACCATACCTATTAACTGTATACAAAATTCTTGTTTCAATTTAGTAGCAGATATACACACTTCTTTGTTGTGATTCACATCAAAACAAACCTGTACATATCCTTCTCTATCACGCAAATCAATAAAAATTAACCCACCAAAATTACGATATTTATTGATCCACCCGCATAATGTAACCTCTAAACCCACATGAGCCAAATTTAATTGACCGCAATATGCAGTACGCATACAAATACCTCTAATCATGAATATCGAATTAGATAATACCTATTTTACAGAAAATTACATATCAATTAAACACATGTATATTATAACTTATAAAAACACATACGCTTTTGTTTTCAAAAATTCATAAAAACAAAAACTATTTCTACATAATGTGAATAATCTGAAAAAAATATTATAGAACCTGTTTCTACACTACACTAAAATTTGTTTAAATTAACCGTAATTTAAATTTACCTTATATTTTATTTAAATAATATTATAACACTTAATCATTTAAAATAAATAACACACAACAAAACCATATACAAGGATACATATGTATCCTTGTATATGGTTTTTATTTATGATATTTTTATTACAAATAAAATTAAAACTTCAATTACATGTGAAATAAAATATATTTTATTTCACATGTAATTGTTACTATTTGTCTTGAAAAAAATCACATAAAAAACTACATAATTACCAATAATAATTCAATAATCTAAGTGTTATAAACACAACATGAATATATCAGACAAATACAAAATAACTTTAAAATATTTATACAATTACAAAATATAGTTTTGCTTTATATCAAAACAAATCAATTACATTTCTAATATAGAAAATAATACATTTTTAAAACCTTTATATGAATATTCAAAAATTTTTATTAAAAAAAATTCATCAAGCTTTACGTGCAATTACAAATGAATCCTTTTTTCATCTGATACAAGTACAACAATCAACAAAAAGAAAATTTGGGAACTATCAAATTAATGGATTAATAGCTATCTCTAATAAATTAAATATACCTGTGGAAGAACTCGCTAAAAAATTCATAAAATTTATTAATTTAAATGATGTTGCTCATACAATAAAACTTGAAAAACCAGGATTTATTAATATATTTTTAAATCCAACATGGATATCCAATCAAATTAATAATATTTTTTCCGCATCTCATTTAGGTATTACTCCAGCTACATCAAAAACTATTGTTATTGACTATTCTGGACCAAATGTTGCAAAAGAAATGCATGTTGGGCATTTGCGTTCAACTGTTATCGGAGATAGTATTGCACGCATCTTATCTTTTTTAGGGCATCATGTCATTCGAGTCAACCACATAGGGGATTGGGGTACTCAATTCGGTATGCTGATCGCCTATATAGAGAAAAACACACAAACTGAATGTTTACTAAATGAAACTATACAATTATCTACGTTAGAACATTTTTACCGAGAAGCTAAAAAAAAATATGATATTGATCCTGATTTTGCTGAATTATCTCGAAGTTACGTTCTAAAACTGCAAAAAGGCGATCGATATTATCGTCAAATATGGAAACGTCTAGTAGAAATTTCCATTTTAAGCAATCAAAACATATACGTACGATTAAATATTAACTTAAAAAAAAGCGACATTATAGGAGAAAGTTTTTATAATGATATGCTTCCTAACATTGTGTCAGATTTAAAAAATAAAGGCTTAGCCGTCACAAGTAATGGAGCTACTGTGGTACTTCTCGAGAAGCATCATAACAAACACGGTACTCCTTTTGGGGTCATTGTTCAAAAAAAAGACGGAGCTTATTTATACAGCACTACTGATATTGCTTGCATAAAATATCGTTGCAAGGTACTACATGCCGATAGAATTATTTACTATATTGATTCTCGGCAAAAACAACATCTAATACAAGCATGGGAAATTGCTGATAAAGCAGGTTATATAGGAAAATCAGTATTATTAGAACACCATATGTGTGGTATGTTACTTGGGAAAGACGGTAAGCCATTTAAAACACGATCTGGAAACGCACTGAAATTAAAAACATTATTAGATGAAGCTTTAGAACGCGCTCGTTGTTTAATATCAAACAAAAACCCTAATTTAAAATATACTGAAATCAATAAACTAGCACATATTATTAGTATAGGCGCTATTAAATATTCTGAGCTATCAAAAAATCGTACTACAGATTATATATTTGATTGGAATAACATGTTAAACTTCGAAGGAAATACGGCGCCTTATGTACAATATGCATGTACCAGGATTTTTTCTATTTTTAAACGATCTAAACAACCTAATTTTCAATTAAAAAAAAATAATATTCAATTAGAAACTGAAGAAGAAATGTTGTTAGCAATTTGTTTACTTCAATTTGAAGAAACGATTGTTGCAGTATCAAATCAAGGAACTCCTCACATGCTATGTTCTTATTTATATAAATTATCCGTATTATTTTCCTCCTTTTATGAAAATTGTCCCATTATCAAAGCGCATAATACACATACAAAATATAGTAGATTAAAATTAGCATTAATTACTGGTCGTATTTTAAAAAAAGGATTAAATTTATTGGGAATTAAAACGGTAAGACATATGTGATAATGAATATATCTTGTATTACATCAATATAAATCTTTACTCAAAAAAATAAAATCTTTTAGACGCATGCCTACACCCCATAACGTTATACCATAACTACTGCTAACTAATATCAAAACCCCTATCATTTTAATTAATCTATATACGATATTTCCTTGATCCCAACTAGATACATACGTTAATAATCCTATGCATACTATATACATTACAAAAAGAGCAATCATTAATTGGCAACAAAAACATAACCATCCAGCTTGCAATTGGAATAAATATTTTTTTTTAAATTTCCAATACAACAACCCTGCATTTAGCCATGCACCCAAACTGACAGAAAAAGAAAAAACAACATGCTTTAATGTATTAATGCATACCAAATTTATAAATTGAGTAAAAAAAAGCACAATAATAACTATATACACTGGGGTTTTAATATCACGGAGAGCATAAAAACCAGATGTCAATACTTTGGTAAAAATTAACCCAGGCAAACCGATTGCATACGCAATTACAGAATATTGTGTCATTAACACATCAAATTCTAAAAATTTTCCATACTTAAACAACGTTATTACTAACGGTTCAGACAAAACACCCAAAATAAGAGCGCTAGGTAAACTGAATATAAAACATAACCTCATACCCCAATTCATTAAATAAAAATAATCTCCATAATTTTTCCTAGAAATAAAACGAGATAAATACGGCACTAAAATAGTGCTTAATGTCACACCAAAAACTCCAATAGGTAATTCCATTAACCTATCAGCATAATACATCCAAGAAACAGAACCATCTCTTAAAAAAGACGCAAAAACAGTATTAATAATTAATGATACTTGACTACTTGAAACCGCAATCACAGCAGGCACCATGGATCGGCATATTCTATATACCCTATTATCATAAAATTGCATTTTTGGGGTAACTAACATATTAATTTTTTTTAAAAATAACAAACAATAAAGACACTGTAATACTCCCCCTACAATTACTGACCAAGCCAATCCCATAATAGGAATATAAAAATATGAATATCCTGTAAATAACATATAACTTATCATGCTAATATTTAAAAAAATAGGAGTGAACGCTGGAACTACAAAAAAATTACAAGCATTCAAAATCGCCCCCATTAATGATGTCAATGATACTAATAAAATATAAGGAAGCATCACTCGAAACATCTCAATAGTCATAATAAATTTTTCTGAAGAACTATTAAAACCTGGAGCAATAACCATAATAATCCAAGGCGCTATCAACAAACCAATGAATACTACAACTGTTACAGTAACTATTAACAAGGCAGATACTCTAGAAATAAACAATCGTATTTCTTCTTTACTTTCTCGACATTGATATTCTGATAATATAGGAAGAAAAACTTGATAAAATGCTCCTTCAGCAAAAATACGTCTTAATAAATTAGGCAACTTAAAAGCAATAAAGAATGCATCTGTCATAATACTGACTCCAAACATTCGAGCCATGATAGTATCTCTAATAAAACCCAAAATACGAGATAAAATAGTTATAAAACTTATCGCGGTCAAAGACTTTAACAGGTTCATCGTATTAAAAAATTTTTAGTATTTAGTATTAACACAACAACACAAAACACTATTTTCTTATAACTTATAATAATTGCTCCAATTTTATGTACAATTTTTAAAATTATTTCCAGAAGAACATTTAAAAATCTTTTAAAAATCATATATTTGAAATACTAATACAGTTCACATATAATTACAATTATTACATATCTCTGATATAGTATATGCATGCTAATACGTATAAAACATAGTACTCATGAAAAAATAACCAATGACAAAAATCATATTTCTTATTTCACATATTTTAAAAGATGATCACTTAAAATACTTCTTTGATTTTTCTAAAAAAAATTGGTTATACATAAATATATACATATAATTTTTTTAATCTTCAATAAATATAGTTACTCCTATTTTTTTAAAATTTTATGCCTAAAATAACATATACAAAAAATAAACTGTAAACAATACCAATAATTATTATATGTAAATATCTTATAGAAAATAGAAGATACATATTAATTTTCACTATACTTAAAAATTAAAAAATTATAATCATTTTAAAATAATTTTCGTGCATACAATAAATAATAATGTATACGAAAATATATAAACGGTGACTCATGTATACAATATCTAAAGCTAGAAGATTGGGTAAATATTTTTTAATTATAGATAACATGTTTGTAGTTGTAGGGTTTTATGTTGTTTTTCCACTGATTTCAATATATTTTGTCGAGCAACTAGGATGGGGTGCTTTTTTAGTAGGATTTGCTTTAGGACTAAGACAATTTATTCAGCAAGGACTAGGCATTTTTAGTGGCGCTTTTGCTGACAAATTAGGAGCTAAGCCTATGATTGTATCTGGGTTATTCATTCGTACTTTAGGGTTTATTATAATGAGCGTTGCAAACACCCCCATGCTACTATGTTTATCATGTATGTTATCGGCATTAGGTGGCACGTTATTTGATCCGCCACGTACTGCATTAGTAATCAAATTAGTACGTCCATGGGAATTAGGGAGGTTTTATTCTGTATTAATGCTAGAAGACAGTATGTGCGCCATCATCGGAATTGTGCTAGGTACATGGTTATTGCAATATAACTTCAAATTAGTATGTTTTACCGGAGCAATATTATTTTTTATCGCCGGAGTGTTTAATGCTTGGCGGTTACCTGCATACAAAATTTCTAGTTCCCATGCTTCATTATTAGAAGGAATAAAAAAAGTACTTAATAATCAACGATTTGTAATTTATGTCTTCACATTAACTGGTTATTACATTTTATCAGCTCAAGTAATGTTAATGTTACCCATTCGCATTCATGAAGTATCCGGTCAATTATCATATATCAAATGGATGTATATCATAGAAGCAATTTTATCTTTATTATTAATCATGCCTATAACTTGGTGGAGCGAAAAATATTTCAAATTAGAAACACGCTTGATGGTAGGATTAATAACTATGATAATTAGTTTATTTCCTATTGGATTAGTCAAAAACTTACATACTTTATTAATTCTAATTAGCTTATTCTACATAGGATCTATTATTGCCGAACCTGCAAGAGAAACTTTGGGAGCGCTATTAACGGACTATAAAGCACGTAGTAGTTACATAGGTTTTAGCAAATTAAGTCTAGCTTTAGGAGGTACTGTAGGATATAGTGGCAGTGGATGGTTATATGATATTGGGAAAGCACAAAATTTTATGCAATTACCTTGGATCATTTTAAGTATAATAGGCCTGATTACGTTATTAGGATTATATTGTCAATTTAAATATTATTCTTTTCAATCTTTACTTAGTAATCATCATGATAAGAAACGTAAACTGTGATTAACGATAAAACAATAATACGAATTCACCACTACCTACTAATTACTGGAACTTGATATGAATGCAGATATTTTTTCATACCTAAACGCAGACACATGCATACAATTAACATTACTCAATTTAATCGATAATTTGATTAATCATATTTGACTTCAATCAAACAAATCAGACTTTATAACTATTTTTTATTATTTCTTTTTCTTTTGTGATATGGTGAGGTGTCCGAGTGGCTTAAGGAGCATGCCTGGAAAGCATGTATACATATAACTTGTGTATCAAGGGTTCAAATCCCTTCCTCACCGCCATAATCATGTACATTCACATTCACAGTATGATCTTATCTTCAGTATTTTTAAGATGTCATGACTATACCGTTATACTTTTAAAACAAAAAAACAATTATTAAATTATACTGATCAGTATATCACTTTATTTATTTACGTGTGATTCCTATGTATTTATACATAGGAATCACACGTAAATAAATACTTTTACATATCATCTCAAAAAACATCACAATATAAACCACTTTAATATAATTAAAATACAATGATAACAATCGCATATACACATTCACATCAACAATCATTGGATACTTATAAAACATCATCATCAATTATTCAACGATCCCAATGACACAAACATCATACTTAAAAACACGAAACGCTTCACAAATATAATATTTGCATATTGTTCTATGATTACAACATTTAAAATATCATACAATACAACATTTTATATGCTCAAACATGACGGAGAGAAAGGGATTCGAACCCTTGAAAGATATTATCTCTTTAAAACGGTTTTCGAAACCGCTCCGTTCAACCACTCCGGCATCTCTCCCTATTTAAAAAAAATTATCTCAAATATCACATGTTCTTTAATATAAAATAATAATCCTTTAAAACACTATTATACGTAAATATATAATCATACAAATCCATTATTGTGTCCGTATGGATAAGAAAGGAATCAACATACAATCCATATATCATCGGATGAAATTACATATATGTTGATATAAAAAATACTATTTTCATACATTATAATACCTGATTAACTACATTGATCGCCATTAAGTACTTGTATTGTTTTTCATATTCCTATAAAATAACACGGTTGTGTATTGGTTCCTCTGTAGTTCAGTTGGTAGAACAGCGGACTGTTAATCCGTATGTCACTGGTTCGAGCCCAGTCAGAGGAGCCAAATAATAAAATTAAGGAAACATTTTTACTTAACCTCATAAGTATTATTTTATATACATTACAGATATAATTAAATAATTACTCTATTCCAGCTTGATGTAAATCGTGCATGTTAATTGATCCAACTAACCTTCCTAATTTATCCACGACTGGTGCCGCGGTAATTTTCCGATGATGCAAAGCTTTTAATGCTACGCTTGCGCGCCATTCTTTCGGAATCCAATATCCAGGCTTAGTCATAGCAATATCGACAGGATCATCAAGAGATTTACCTTGTACTATCCAACGCCTTAAATCTCCATCAGTGAATACTCCTATAACACGATTGTGGTTATCACACACAGCAGTTAATCCAAGCCCAGTACGACTTAACTCAAACATAGCATCCATTACTGTAACTTTCCAAAAAACTTTCGAAATATGCTCTCCAGTACGCATCAAATGATGTACACAATTTAGCAATTGAGCTCCTAATCTACCTCCTGGATGAGATCGAGCAAATTGTTCTAAACTAAAACCCCTGTGTCTCATAAGCGCCATTGTTAACGCATCGCCCATCATTAAAGTATTAACCGCGCTTGAAGTTGGAGAAAGCTCCATAGGACAGGCTTCTCTTTGTATTTTTATATTAAGAACACATGTAGCTCCTTGAGCTAAAGGAGAGGTAACATCTCCAGTAAATGCGATCACGGGAATACCGCTATCCGCTAATAACGGCATTAAAGTAATGATTTCACAAGCACGACCTGAATAAGAAATAAACATTACTACATCTTGTGTTCCAATCATGCCTAAATCACCGTGCAAAGCTTCTGCGGGATGAACAAAAAAAGCTGGAGTACCCGTGCTAGCTAAAGAAGCAGCAATTTTTTTTCCAATATGGCCGGATTTACCTATACCAGAAACAGCAACCTTTCCTGTGCAATCTAGCAATATACGGCAAGCAAACACAATACTCTCGTCCAACCTATCTAACATTCTTTGAGCTTCGTTAATTTCGATCTCTAAAGTTTCTTTAGCATATTCCAATAACAGTGCATCATTAATTATTACCATAACTATCAAAATGATAAATATAAAATCTATAATACCATAAACAACTCATATTTAATATAAGTTACATCCTTCTTATAACATTGGAATACGTATATCTGCGGGATATAATGCAAATAAAAAACACTCTAAAATATACTGTACCTGAATCAACATAAACCCAACCAAAAACACAGAGTAACATTTTGTATCAAAACAATTAATATTTACAAATACTTTAATCAACATTCAATATTACATAAAAATGTAATTTTAAATTAACGATCACCATATTATATTTTTGTTAAATTACAATAATATTATAAATACAATACGTAATGACACATTTAAAATATTACATATAATAATTTTTCATGCTACATAAATTATTTAAAATTACTCGCATTATAAATATGATATTTCATATTCCATGATCATAAATAAGAAACAATAATGCTTTTGTTTTTTTTATAAACTCATTATCTCTGGTACTTCATTTATAAAATGAAGTACCTTGCTTATTTGTGTATTTAAATATTGCACACATTTTCTATGTAACGGAAAAATAAATATTTTTGAAAACCAACAATCATCAAATCTAATCAATTGTAGATTCTTTAAAATTTTTTAATTTTTTTGACAACTCACGACGTTCTTTTGATAACTCTGCATTTTTTATAATATATTCATCCACTCGATCTTCATAATCATTACGCATATTAGCAATAATAACTTGTATCCCTTCTATAGAAGTTTCAGACTTAATATAATCACTTAAATCACCCAACAATAACACTCTTTTTTGATTATCACGAATTTTTTTTTCATTATCAACAATTTCTCGTTGCAGTTTATTTTTACGACGGAATATACGCACAAACTCTAATACATCATAAAATGATTGATTAACATTATCTCTCATAATTATATCCCATTTATATTTATTGCAAAAACCCTTATATTGAAAACTTCACAACCCTAATTAAATCAAAATAAAAATTGATGTAACAAACATTATTAGTATCATATAATGTCATAACATTATCATGAATATTCATAATTAAACTATTACTAACAATAATAAATTAAAACACCCATATATAATACATACATATATGTAATCAAATCCAAATTAAATTATTATAATATTAATAAATCATTTGATGATTATTCAATCAAGACAACTCACATCATTATGCTAATACGTTCTAATATTACACAACCTAGTTTTTTTATTTATGATTATGAAACTTTTGGCATCAATCCAGCCTTAGATAGACCAGCACAATTCGCCGGAATTCGTACAGATAACGCATTAAAACCTATAGAAAAAGAAGAAGTTTTTTTTTGTCGCTTATCAAATGACTATCTCCCCGATCCACAATCTGTCCTCATTACAGGCATCGTTCCTCAAGATACTTTGCGTCATGGATTGATTGAATCTGAGTTCGCCCGTCGTATTTATCAATTATTTTGTATCCCTAAAACTTGTATTCTTGGATACAATAATATTCATTTTGACGATGAATTTAGTAGAAACATTTTTTACAGAAATTTTCATGACCCCTACTTGTGGGCTTATCAACAAGGAAATTCCCGATGGGACTTATTACATATACTACGTGCCTGTTATTCACTATGCCCAGATGGCATTACATGGCCATTGAACACTCAAAATAAACCCAGCTTTCGTCTAAAGGATTTAACACAAGCAAATGCTATAGAACATCTCAGCGCACACGACGCTATGTCAGATGTATACGCTACTTTAGAATTAACAAAATTAATAAAAAAAGCCCAGCCACAATTATTTCAATTTCTATTTGATCATCGCACCAAATATCAATTACAAAAAATAATCGATCTAGATACCATGAACCCTCTGATATTTATAATGAATAAAATAAATAATAAATATAAAAATTTTATAACTTATATAGCTCCAATCGCTCGACATCCCATAAACCCTAACATTTTAATAGCATGTGATTTAAATGGTAATATGGATACTTTAATTAATTTAAATATCAATACGATATACCAAAAGTTATACTCTAATCACATCACGATATATGATATTTTTAAAAAAATACCCCTACGATTGATTCGTTTAAATGCGTGCCCCACTTTAATACCAATAAACTTTTTTGAAAAAAACAACATTAACACTACTTATACCGTACAGCTCTCCGCCCACTATCAATACTGTTTAAAAAACTCAAATTTAATTAGAATTCATGAAAATAGCGTCCATTTACGTAATAAAATAAACACACTATATACCATTATAGAATCTTACATAAATCAACAAAACCTACATAATAATCTTCATGTAGACAATCAACTATATCACAAATTTTTCAATAATTCTGATCGCAAAATAATTGAAAGTATCCGTAGAACTCATTCAAAAGAGTTGAAAAATTTATGCACTGACTACGTTGATACTCGTTTAAAACCACTCTTATTCTACTATAGAGCCCGAAATTTTCCTAATACTTTAAATCACCAAGAACAAAAAAAATGGTTAAACTATAAAAAAAATAAATTATTTAATACAGACCAATCAAAATCTTATAACGATAAACTAAATCAACTTATGTCGATCTATAAGTACAACGATCAAAAAATTACACTTTTACATTCATTACAAAAATATTATCAATATCTTTATACAGCTTATTTCAATTTTCATTAAAAAATTAATTTTTTTTCATATACACGTAACGCAGTACACTTTAATCTAATCTAAAATATATGAAACAATTTGCAAAAAAAATCATATAATTTATACTAACAATATACACTATAATACATATATATCATGCAACCATATGCAATATGCAACTACATATTTATATTTTTACATAATTACTTTTCAACTATGCGCATTAATATTTAAAAATCATTTTTAATTTAATTAAAACATTAATTATATATGTATATATATAAAATAACTTTATAACATTCAACCCTATACAAATTTAATTATATTCGTTAAAATATTAAGGTAATAAAAAAATTTTCAATAGGAAGACTGTACTTCATATGTTAATTTATCATCATGACCCTGACTAAATCCTTCAAATACATTTAACAATAGAAATCATTTTTAATATTTTGTTTATTAATAATATCAAAGGTACTTCTGTTGCAAGAACTTTAAAAAAGTATTTAGTAATGAAAAATTGTTGACATAAGGTAAAATATCATGCTGGATAGATCACGGTTACGAATAGCAATTCAAAAATCAGGAAGATTGAGCAAAGAATCCCAACAACTTCTTGAACAATGTGGAATTAAAATTAATTTACAACAACAACGTCTACTAGCGTTTGCGGAAAACATGGCTATCGATATAATGAGAGTACGAGATGATGATATTCCTGGTTTAGTTATGGACGGCATAGTAGATTTAGGTATTATCGGAGAAAATGTATTAGAAGAAGCATTATTAACGAGGCGATCGCAAGGAGATAATCCCTGTTACATTATGTTACTTCGATTAGATTTTGGAGATTGTCGGCTATCTATGGCCTTACCCATAGATGAGCCATGGAACGGTCCAAAATCCTTACAAGACAAACGGATTGCCACTTCATACCCACATCTTCTGAAACAATATTTAGATAAATTAGGTATTCATTTTAAATCTTGTTTGTTAAATGGTTCAGTAGAAGTAGCGCCACGCGCTGGATTAGCAGATGCAATTTGTGATCTAGTGTCTACCGGAGCTACATTAGAAGCTAATGGATTACACGAAGTAGAAGTAATCTATCGATCTAGAGCATGTCTTATTCAACGATCTGGAGAATTGTCCAACATAAAACAATCACTGATAAACAAATTAATAATTCGTATTCAAGGAGTAATCCAGGCCAGGGGGTCTAAGTACATCATGCTGCATGCTCCTGCTGAACAACTAGAGGAAATTATTAATTTACTGCCTGGAGCAGAAAGCCCAACAGTATTACCATTAGCAGGCAATCAACATCGTGTAGCAATATACATGGTAAGTAATGAAACATTATTTTGGGAAACAATGGAAAATTTAAAAAATCTTGGAGCTAGTTCTATTTTAGTATTACCAATAGAAAAAATGATGGAATAATATTATGATTTCTCATGAACATCCTATATCTATTTATTGGCATGATTGTTCCAAATCTGAACAAAACACACTTCTTACCCGTCCAATAAATAATAAATTAAACGATATTTATATAGATGTTAAAAATATACTCACAAAAGTTTATAACGAAGGCGATCGTGCTTTATTTAAATTTAATTTTGATTTTGACAACGTACAAATTAAACAATTACAAATTCCAACGGAAATTATCATGAATTCGGGACGTAACTTGTCTAATGAAATAAAACAAGCAATACATACCGCCATGACCAATATAACACGGTTTCATCAAGCACAATGTTATTCAGAGGTAATCGTAGAAACTTTTCCAGGTGTATATTGCCAACAAATTATTCGGCCATTAAATATTGTTGGGCTATATGTACCAGGAGGAACTGCACCACTATTGTCAACAGTAATGATGTTAGGTATCCCAGCTCGTATTGCGAAATGTAAACGCGTAATATTATGTTCACCCCCACCAATTCCAGACATAATTATATATACCGCACAACTTTGCGGTATCGACGAAATTTATCAAGTAGGAGGTAGTCAAGCTATAGCCGCTATGGGATTTGGTACTGAGTCTATTCCGAAAGTAGATAAGATATTTGGACCAGGTAATATATGGGTTACCGAAGCAAAACGACAAATTAACCTTACTCCAAATGGAGCTGCTATTGATATGCTAGCTGGGCCTTCCGAAATATTAATTATTGCAGACAATACGGCTAATCCTATTTTTATCGCAGCAGACCTTTTGTCACAGTCAGAGCACGGACCTGATTCACACATAATACTTATAACACCCTATGCACACCTTGCAGAGCAAACAAAACAAGAGTTACATAAACAATTAAAAATACTACCACGCAATGATATAATTCAGAATGTATTATTGAACAGTCGCATGATTATTACTAACAATTTAATGGAATGTTTTTCTATAAGTAATAGCTACGCTCCAGAGCATTTAATTATCCAAATTGAAAATGCATCAGATTATTTGCATTATATCATAAATGCTGGATCAATATTCCTTGGAAATTGGTCTCCGGAAACTGCTGGAGATTATGCAAGTGGACCTAATCACGTCTTACCTACATACGGGCGCGCAGTTACCACATCTGGGCTAGGAGTGACAGATTTTCAAAAAAGAATGTCAGTACAACAATTAACCCAAAATGGATTATTACAGCTATCATCAACCATTACAACATTAACACAAATCGAACAATTAAAAGCTCATGAATATGCTATAACACATCGTATAAATTATATCAAGGAACAAAATGAACGTTCGTTACTTGGCTAGGAATAATATATTAACTCTTAAACCTTATCAATCTGCTAGAAAATTCACACATTCAGGTAACATATGGCTGAACGCTAATGAATTTCCAATCGCTCCCGACTATCAATTTCGTCACAGAAAAATTCATAGATATCCTACTTGTCAACCACATGAAGTGATCAACAATTATGCTTATTATGCTGGAGTTCAATCTGATCAAATTTTAGTATCGAGAGGAGCCGATGAAAGTATTGAATTATTAATGAAAGTTTTTTGTAATCCTGGAAAAGACGTTATTATATTTTGCCCACCAACATACGGTATGTACAAAACTACTGCAGAAATTTTAGGAATTAATTATCGGATTATACCTAAAAAGAAAAACTGGCAACTTGATTTAGCATCCATTGAATCACAACTAAACAATGTTAAATTAATTTATATTTGTAACCCAAACAACCCTACTGGTAATATTATTCATTTAAATAGTTTAAAAAAGTTATTAAAAATTATTCAAAATCGAGCGTTATTAGTAACCGATGAAGCATATATTGATTTTTGCCCGGACGCAAGCCTAGTACGTTGGCTATCAATGTATCCTCATCTAGTTATCTTAAGAACTTTATCTAAAGCTTTCGCGTTAGCAGGATTGCGGTGTGGCTTCACTTTAGCTAATCCAGAAATTATTAAATTATTAGCAAAAGTGATAGCACCATACCCATTGTCTACTCCAGTAATTGACATCGCAGAACAAGCTCTAACCCCTGCAAGTATACAATACACTCAAAATAGAATAGCTACAATCAATACAAACCGACACATATTAATTACAGGCTTAAAACAATGTTCTTGTGTTCAAAAAGTATTTAATAGTAACGCTAATTATGTGTTGGTTAAATTCAATCCAAAATATCAGGTTTTTAAGACATTATTGCATCAAGGCATAGTTTTAAGAGATCAAAGCAATCAACCAGGATTAGTTAATTGCTTGCGTATCACTGTCGGCACATATAATGAATGCAAACACGTAATTTCTGTTTTAAAAAAATTACATGTTGTACCATTATCTATATAGATAAATAGGAGCGCTCATGCATCATAAAGTTTTATTTATAGATCGTGATGGAACCTTAATTAGTGAACCAAAAGACAATTTTCAAATTGATTCGTTAGACAAATTCTCATTGGAACCATATGTGATTCCTGCTCTCATAGCATTGAAAAATATAGGCTTTGAATTTGTTATAGTTACTAATCAAAATGGATTAGGAAGTGCTTCATTTCCTAGAGAAAAATTTGATACACTACATCATCTAATGATTCAAATATTTCAATCTCAAGGTATTGAATTCAATCAAATACTGATTTGCCCTCATGTTCCTGAAGAACAATGTAGTTGTCGCAAACCAAAAACTGAATTAGTAAATTCTTGGCTAATCGATAACAAATTAAATAAATATAATAGTTATGTTATCGGAGATCGAAATACTGATATGATTTTAGCAACTAATATGGATATTCAAGGAATACAATATAATCGTACTGATTTTGGCTGGAAAAAAATTAAAAACTATTTAACGCAACGTCACAGATCAGCGCATATTCATCGCATCACCGAAGAAACTAATATAGATATCGCGATATGGTTAGATCAAAATAATAAAAGTTACATTAATACTGGAATTAATTTTTTCAATCATATGTTACAGCAAATAGCTGTGCATGCTGGATTCTGTATGAATATTACAGCAAAAGGCGATTTACATGTAGATGATCATCATACTGTAGAAGATACAGCTTTAACACTAGGAGAAGCTTTAAACACTGCATTAGGCAACAAATGTGGCATTGGAAGATTTGGGTTTACCTTACCTATGGATGAAAGTATTGCGCAATGTGTATTAGATCTTTCTGGGCGAACATACTTTTGCTATGAAGCTAGTTATACTTTTCAAAAAATAGGAGATCTCAGCACTGAAATGATAGAACATTTTTTTCGTTCATTATCTTCAAAAATGGGTTGTGCTTTGCATTTACAAGCAACTGGCAAAAATGATCATCATAAAGCAGAGAGTTTATTTAAATCTTTCGGGCGATCATTACGTCAAGCCATTTACATAGACAATAATAACATACCAAGCTCTAAAGGAACATTGCTATGAATATAGTTATTATAGACACCAACTGCTCTAATTTATTATCTGTAAAAACCATGCTGCATAGACTAGGACACAATCCAATAATAAGTGACAGCGCTGATGTTATATCTCAAGCGGACAAACTGTTTTTACCAGGAGTAGGCGCTGCTTTATCCGCGATGAAACAATTAAAAAAAAAAATCTAATTACATTGATACAAAATTGTACTAAACCAATATTAGGTATTTGTTTAGGAATGCAGTTATTTGGATCCATAAGTTCTGAAAATAATGGTGTAAACACTTTAAACATTATTCATACACCTGTTAAACGTATGCAATACCACGGTTTTCCTCTGCCACATATGGGATGGAACACTATTACTATTCCTAAAAAACATTTTTTATTTTATGGTATAAAAGAGAATGATTATTTTTATTTTGCACATAGTTATTTCATAGAAATATGTTCTGTAACAATTTCTCAAACAAATTACGGACAATTATTTAGTTCAGTTATAAAATATAAAAATTTTTTTGGTGTACAATTTCATCCAGAAAAATCAGGAATGCCTGGACAACAATTAGTAAAAAATTTTTTGGAGATATAATTTGTGATTATTCCCGCACTAGATATTATTAACGGAAATATAGTTAGACTGTATCAAGGATCTTATTGTATGCAAACTAATTACGGAGAACCTATATCATTATTGAAAAAATACATACAACAAGGAGCAAAAATTATACACCTAGTTGATCTAGATGGAGCAAAAAATCCATCAAAAAAACAAAGTTTATTAATTAGTCAATTAATAAAAGAAGCTACTCCTCTATCGAAGATACAAATAGGAGGAGGTATACGTAACGCTACAGATGTAGAAATTCTGTTAGAATCAGGAGCAACACGTATAGTATTAGGTTCTATAGCAGTTACACAACCAAAGATAGTAAAAAAATGGTTTGAATATTTTGATCCAAATACTTTAGTTTTAGCGGTAGATATACACGTTTACTCCGAAGAAAATCGAAAAGTTGCTATTTACGGATGGCAAAAAGAAACTGATTTGCAATTAGAACAAATAATAGAAGAATATTATACTGTAGGCTTAAAACATGTTATTTGTACAGATATCTCCAAAGATGGAACTTTGTTAGGCAGCAATATATCTTTATATCGATCAATATGCCATTCTTGGCCACGAATAGCGTTTCAATCCTCTGGAGGTGTTAATAAATTAACAGAAATATCTAAATTACGTTCTTCTGGGGTAGCAGGAATCATCATTGGTCGTGCTTTTTTAGAAAATACATTTACTATCGATGAGGCTATATCATGTTGGCAAAACGAATAATTCCTTGTCTCGATGTAGCTGACAACAAAGTAATCAAAGGAGTACAATTTAAAGACCACAAAATTGTAGGAGATATCTTAGACTTAGCCAATAGATATGCAAAATCAGGAGCCGATGAGTTAGTATTTTATGACATCACAGCATCACCTAATGATCAAGTAGTGAATAAGAGATGGATTTCTCAGGTTGCTAAAGTAATAAATATACCATTCTGTGTCGCTGGAGGCATAAGCACATTAAAGCAAGCTAAGCAAATTCTTGCATCTGGAGCAGACAAAATTTCAATTAATTCTCCTGCTTTAATCAACCCAATGCTAATCCAAGAATTAGCTGACCATTTAGGTACACAGTGCGTTGTAGTTAGCATCGATACTTGGCATAATCCTAAAAAAAAAATTTATCAGGTCAAATGCTATACTGGGGACAGTGCTCGTTCAAAAATCACAACATGGCAAACATTGGATTGGGTTAAAAAAGTACAAGAATATGGAGCTGGAGAAATAGTATTAAACATGATGAATCAAGATGGAATGAAAAATGGTTATGATTTAGATCAATTACGAAATATTAGAAAACATTGTAAAGTACCACTTATAGCTTCTGGAGGAGCTGGTACTTATCAACATTTCTTAGAAGCTTTTCGTGATGCCGATGTAGACGGGGCGTTAGCAGCTTCAGTATTTCATAACCAAATTATTGACATTCATAAATTAAAACAATTTTTAGATAAAGAAGGAATAAAAATTAGATTATGCTAATTAAAAATCAGCATCAGCAATTAAATTGGACTAAAAATCACGGTCTAATACCCGCTATCATACAACATGCTGAATCAGGAGAAGTATTGATGCTAGGACATATGAATAAAGAATCAATGATAAAAACAGAACAAACTAAGCATGTTACTTTTTTTTCACGCAGTAAAAACAGATTATGGACTAAAGGAGAAAAATCCGGAAATATATTAAAATTAATCAATTGGTATTCAGATTGTGATCAGGATGCGTTATTAATTTTCGCTTTGCCTCACGGACCTACTTGTCACAACAATACTAGTAGCTGTTTCCATCCTGGGATAATAGAATTAAGTTTTCTTCATCAATTAGAAAATATTATATCCTCAAAAAAAAATATACCATCCCATCTCATTAATACATCCTATACATCTCGTTTGTATGCTAGTGGCGTCAAACGTATTGCTCAAAAAGTTGGAGAAGAAGGTCTAGAAACAGCCCTTGCAGCAATTTCTTGCTACAATACAAAAGAACTCATTAATGAAGCATCGGATTTAATTTATCATTTATTAGTCCTATTACAACATAAATCATTAAGTTTTAATGCAATCATCCAGGAACTAAAAATTCGAAATAATGACAACAAATTAAACCAATAAACAATAACATTATTTACATAAAATAACATAATGACAACCAAACAATTATTCGTTTTTATTAGTAATGATATATACAATCCAATATTAATATATTTACAGGAATACCAATTAATTTATTATACATGCAACAATAAACCGTCCTAAATGAATAAAAATTAATAAATTTTGATGTCCCAATATCCCATTATATGTGGGATATTGGGTGTTATTTAAATTATTTAATTAATATTAAAACAATATTCTCCTTATATTTATTTTAACCAATCAGTGTGAAACGTACCTTTTTTATTAAAACACGTATAAGTATGTGCTCCGAAACAATCTCTTTGAGCTTGAATAAGATTTGCAGGTAACACATTACTGCGATAACTATCATAATAAGCTATAGCAGCAGATAACGCAGGCATTGGAATACCGTATTTAATGGCGCACACTACCACCTCTCTCAACATTTGTTGATAATCATTCGCGATATTGATACAATACGGAGATAACAATAAATTAGTGACATCCGGAGTTTGGGAATAAATATCAATGATTTTTTGTAAAAATTTTGATCTAATTATACATCCCTCACGAAAAATTTGAGCAATTTGTTTGTAATTTAAATCCCAATGATACTTATCAGACGCGATTTTCAATTGATAGAAACCTTGCGCATATAAAATAATCTTACTAAGATACAATGCTTTTCGCGCCTTTTCTAGATATAAACATTTACTCTCAAAACAATTTCTTCTATTAGGTCCTAACAATATTTTTGATGCTTCGAGACGTTGTTTTTTAAGTACAGATATATAACGAGCAAACACTGATTCAGTAATCATACTTAACGGTATTCCTAAATCAATTGCATCTTGACTGGCCCATGCTCCAGTACCTTTATTTCCAGCCACATCTAGTATAGAATCAAGAATACAACCATGATTAGCATCTTTTCTAATGAAGATGCGACTTGTTATTTCAATAAGATAGCTATTTAATTCGCCTTGATTCCATTGATTAAAAATTTCTCCTAATGCTTCATGAGTTAAATGAAATATATTTTTTATAAAAAAATATATTTCAGCAATTATTTGCATATCTCCGTACTCTATGCCATTATGTATCATCTTGACATAATGACCAGATCCATTTGGTCCTATATATGCAACACAAGTTTCATCATTAACGCGAGCAGCAATTTTTTTAAAAACCGGCTCAACCATTTTGTATGCATCAATATGCCCTCCGGGCATAATCGATGGCCCCTTTAAAGCCCCTTCTTCTCCCCCAGAAATACCAGTTCCAATAAAATTTATCCCTTTTTTTGATAACTCAAGATTACGACGCATAGTATCTTTATAAAATGAATTACCTCCATCAATTAAAATATCTCCCGAATTCATATAAGGGGATAATATTTTTATAATATTATCGATATGCGTTCCTGATGTAATCATTAAAAATATAAAACGAGGTTTATTTAAGGATAGCACGAACTCTTCTATTGAATAACATGGGATAATATTTTTTTTTGGATTAGTAGTAATAACTGCATCGGTTTTATCCTTAGAACGATTGTAAATGACAACATAATAACCTTTGCTTTCGATGTTTAACGCTAAATTTCGACCCATAACACCCATACCGATAATACCAATCTTTTGTTGTTTAAACATGTCTACTCCTCTATGGTATAAGTATGTTATATATTTTAATAATAGTTAAATAATAACTAATTTGTATCTGGTTCATAATATAAAAATATTATACATAAATACTCCAATATAAAAATAAAAAGTTTTAAACAATATTTAAACATGAATACACAACGCAAAAATAACAATAAGCTTATAACAATGTTATAAAATCGTAATTAACAAATCCAATTGTGAATAATTGTGAATAATTTATTTAAAAATATCCTACAGACGCGACCGTATACATATATGTATTTTATACATCATAATACAAACTATTATTACGCCCGTGCTATATTAAATTTAAAACGCGTGATAAATTATAAAATAGAATTTTTATTAAACATACAACTACTATTACAACAACATTAAAACATCAAAAAAAACTATTAAAAAACCAAATACAATTTTAATTATTGTAATATATATAAATATAATATATACTATACACTCGTGATGTAATCATGAAAAACCATTACGTTTTCATTATCTACAATATATATCGTCATACAATATATTTAAATTTTTAAGCCCAACTAAAACTATTATGACTGCAAAAAAAATGCTAGTTACTTGTGCCCTGCCTTACGCTAACGGTTCTCTTCATATTGGACACATGTTAGAACATATACAAGCAGATATCTGGGTTCGTTATCAACGCATGCAAGGCAATTGCGTATACTTTATTTGTGCAGATGATGCGCATGGAACTGCCATTATGTTAAAATCACAACACATGAACATAGCGCCAGAACAAATGATTGCTCAAATACGACAAGAACATCAACAAGATTGCTACAAATTCGGAATTAGCTATGATAACTATTATTCTACTCACAGCGAAGAAACTCGTGAATTACTATATGACATTTACTTTCGATTAAAAGCACGTGGATTCATCAAATCTAAATTTATTTCTCAATTATATGATTCCAAAAAAAATATGTTTTTGCCAGATCGATTTGTTAAAGGTACATGTCCAAAATGCAAAGCAGATAATCAATATGGAGATAATTGTGAAACATGTGGTACTATTTATACCTCTTTAGAACTTATAAACCCAAAATCAGTTATTTCTGGAACATCCCCGATAATACGCAAGTCCAAACATCTCTTTTTTGATTTACCAGCTTTTACTGATACATTACGTACATGGATCCGATCAGGAAGTATACAAAAAGAAGTAGCCAACAAAGTAGAAGAATGGTTTAAATTAGGTTTAAAACAATGGGATATTTCTAGAGACGCTCCTTATTTTGGATTTAAGATTCCTAATTCTTCAGAAAAATATTTTTATGTGTGGATGGATGCCCCTATTGGATATATGGGTACCTTTAAAAACTTATGCAAAAAAAACAAAAATATATCTTTTAACGATTTTTGGAGCTCGAATTCCAAAACAGACTTATATCATTTCATAGGTAAAGATATCATTTACTTTCATTGTCTATTTTGGCCGGCTATTTTGTCAGGCAGTCAATTTCGTAAACCAACTAATATATTTGTTCATGGACATGTTACCTTAAACGGATCTAAAATATCAAAATCTAAAGGGACTTGCATCAACGTAAGTACTTATTTATCATATTTAAACCCAGATTATTTAAGATATTATTATGCTACGAAACTTTCATCTCATACTAACGACATAGATTTAAATTTATCGGATTTCATTACTAGAGTAAATTCAGATATTATTAATAAAGTATTAAATTTAGCATCTAGAAATTCTGGTTTTATACATCAATATTATAATGGCCAATTATCGAATACATTAACAAATCCAGTTATATACAATATGTTTATTGAATCCAGACATGCTATAGGGAAATTATTTCAAAAAAGAGATTTTAATTACGCAATGCGTGAAATTATGAAATTAGCAGATGAAGCTAATCGTTACATAGATAAATATGCTCCGTGGCACATCGCAAAAAAACCAGACCGCAGACAAGAGGCATTATCTATTTATTCTATGGGTATTCAATTGTTTCGTGTGCTGATGATCTATTTGAAACCTGTCTTGCCTAAATTAGCCAATTATAGTGAATGCTTTCTCAATACTCGTCTTACATGGGACAGTCTTTCTGTGCCTTTATCAAATCATAGAATTAATGAATTCAAAATAATTTTTTCTCGAATCCATCCCGACCAAATTGCATCCATAACAAACACATCTCAATTACATGAGCACGTTCCGAATAACAATAATGTATAAATACACAGCCCAAATCACTATTTAATATAAAGACAATAACATCAAAACAAACCAACTATATTAGTTCATATGCTACACAATGAAAACTATACGTGAATTTATTATCAAAAATGAAGACATACATAGACTCTTGTTTTAGAAAAACATCACCTAAAAAGATGCAGTATACATTAATTTAATATTATATTTAATATCTTAATTCAAATAAATGAAAACATTTCTTAATATCATTAAGATACAACAACAATTAATACTATTAATTCTATTAAAGTATTTTAAAATGAAACAACGCTATATTAACATATGTCGTCTTGTAGACGACAATTATTATCAAATTAATGACAATAAAAAATTAAATATTAAAAAATTTTATTATAATCATTCCTTTCATTTACAGGGCTATTACTTGATAGAATTTATTTTACTTACATACAACATCCATATCAATGTTTTTATATAATTTAAAAAATTTTTGTTTTTAACTCTATACTCATTCATGTTTCCATTTAAAATATAACCTCTCAAGACAACACTCCCCCACTCCACTACATTGCAATCAAACTGAGCGAGTCCAAACATAATATACATATAGACATATAAATCATATTATGAATTAACAGAGATAAAATCAAGTGCACTGAAATTTCAATTTTTATGATCTTTTTTTTAAACGCTTAATCATAAAAAATAAATTCTTAGATCAATTTATTTAATAAAAAACTACATAAATGATTTTCTACTTAAATATATATTCAGATATACAGTTACAATTTTATATTGATAAAAACAAATCCCTAAAACGACTCTAATATCTATTCACATAAGCATGAAATATTTCATATCGAAGTATAATTTGTTATACTTCGATATTTATCTATTACAAATACTTAAATACATATTATAAGCAAATTGCTATATTTTAGAATTCATATTCTATGTTATATATAATAACTTTATTAAATTTTAAATAAAAATAAATCAATGGTTACAATACATAATTGCATGCAGAAATTCTTTTCTAATATTCGTATTAGATTCAAATAACCCCCCTAATGCAGTAGTAGTCGTAGTACTACTAACATCATGAATACCCCTAGCTTTGACACAATAATGCACTGCATCAATAAATATTGCCACATTATTTGTATTAAGTAAGGTTTGCAACGCTAAAAAAATTTGTTTTGTTAATCGTTCCTGTAATTGAGGTCTTTTAGAAAAAAATCGTACTATCCTATTTATTTTTGACAAACCAATCACATTTTTTTCTGGAATATAAGAAATAGTCACTTTGCCATTAAAAACAATAAAATGATGCTCACAAGTGCTAGTGATATTAATACCCCTTACTGTGATCATTTCATTGATTTGCATTGTATTTTGAATAATTGCAATTTTAGGAAAATTTGAATAATCTAAACCTGAAAAAATTTCTTCTATATACATCTTAGCTATACGTTTAGGAGTATTTAATAAACTATCATGTTCTAAATCGAGACTAAGAAGATGCACAATAGCTCTCATATGGTCTTCAATACGACGTTTACGTATTTGATGATTAATATTCAACTCAATTAATGGATTTTCTAATCCTCGAACTGATAAAGCATCACGTACTAATAGCGCTTCTTGTGTTAAAATAGACATATAACTTTCTCTAAAAATGCATTCACTAAAAAATTTTCATGTAAAATATTGTACTTATCATCAATTTCAAAACAAATTTAATATTAATCAAGTATACATTGATTAATATTAAAAATGCATATTTTATTATTACAAACCCACAATCAAGTATATTAGTTTTTAAATTATTTAGATCTTATTTATATAATTACATTTGTTATAAAAAACACCTAAACATTACCAACACTTTCATATTGTAAAAATAAATATTATGATTTATACAAAAACATCAATCATGTATTCCTCATTTTTATGCATAAATATCTCCGTGAATCACATTCATAATTTTGAATCTATAAATAGAGTTATATTATCCATTAATGTATTACAAATATGGAAATAAAACTGTATTTATTCATTCATTTTTAACATATTTTTTTCTATCAAAAATATTTTATAAATAATCAAAATTTTTAAAAATTGATCAAATCATTGAAAATATTTATCCTATTACATTTTTATCAGTTTTATAATATCGCAAATCCCTTGAAATAAAATAAGATATCAAATTCAATTAAATATTATGAGTATAGCACTATAAATCCCCAGAATTTTTATAATTTTCATATATTGACATACAAACTGCTATAATCAGATGAACCTAATAAGGTATGAGTATTCAATTTTCAATTACCTTCATTGTTTAATACATTAAACGGTTGAAATGATTCAATTGAAAATTCATTGCGACAGACAATACTAAACAACATTTATTGCATATAATATTTAACTATATAAATGGTTATTTATATTGTATCATGTGGTAAGAGAAATCATCGTTGTAAATTTATAGATATTATAATCAAACTATTAATAAAAATATTTAATTAGGTATGACAATAATGTTAACAATCAAAGCTAGTTTACGTATTTATCACAAAAAAGGCGCAACAAGACGATTACGTAAACAAAACAAATGTCCAGCTATTATCTACAATAGAGGCAATGAACCAAGTGTACCCATTACATTGAATCAAAACGATATATTACATCCTGAAGCTATAATACAATTATACAAAAATAATGTCATTCTATTGTTTCTTGAAAATCAACAACCTATTGCAGTTAAAGTGCAAGAACTACAATATCATCCTTTCAAGCCCAAAGTAATGCATATTGATTTTACACGTGCTTAATAACATAATTTATTTTTATAAATATATCTTCCTTGTATCATAAAATACAAATACACATTAACCATTCAATAAAATTATAATTAATAACTAATGAAATTGAATTCAATAAATATATTAACGTAAAATAATAAAATACCAGTACATATAACATCAAATATATATAAAAAGATCTGAGTGATCACAAACAAAAGCTAACAATCATATTCAGGATATATAATCTACAGTTGTATATTTATTTTTTTACAAATTTCTTATAATAAACTTAAAACGGCATGTAGCGTAGCTTGGTAGCGCACCGGCATGGGGTGTCGGGGATCAGAGGTTCAAATCCTCTCATGCCGAAAATATTTTTAAATAACAGCATTATCTACATGATAAAAATAATTATTTTTATCATGTAGATCCAACGCTAATTCTACCAATTTCGTAATTAGCGATTGAAAATTTAATCCACTTGCCTCCCACAATTTAGGATACATACTATCGCAAGTAAATCCAGGTAACGTATTAACTTCGTTAATAAAAATTTTATTATCCAAATTTAAAAAAACATCGACACGTGCCATTCCAGAACAATTTAATACTTGAAATGCACGTAAAACAATATGACGAATATCATCGCTTATAGCATCATTAATTAAAGCAGGTATCATGATCTGTGCTTTATGCTCCACATATTTGTCATGATAAGTATAAAAATGATTATTTGATAATATAACTTCACCACATACACTAATTTTTGGATTATCATTACCCAATACCGCGCATTCCAATTCTCTTCCAATAATAGCTGGTTCTATCAATATTTTATTACTAAAAGAGAAAGCTTTGATTAATGCTAAGTTAAAATCTTTAAATTTAGTAACTTTCGATACTCCTATCGATGACCCTTGATTTGATGGCTTCACAAACAAAGGCAATCCAAAAATAGAAACAAAATAATCAAAATCTATATTATGCTGATCCTGAGCCAAAACAGTTTTAAACGGTACTACAGATAAACCCGCGTCACGCAATAAACATTTAGATACGTCTTTATCCATCCCTATAGATGAACTCAAAACATTAGACCCAACAAATGGTAAATTCATCATACACAATAAACCCTGCAAAGCACCATCTTCTCCTAGCGTTCCATGAACTACAGGGAAAATAATATCAAATTTTAATAAAATATTTATATTTTTAGTATGAAATTTAAATTGATGAGGACAATTTTGTAACAAAATAGAAATTTTATCATTTTTATTATACGATAAATCATTAAAGTCGATATCTTTCAAATGCCAATATCCTTTTTTATCTATCCATAAAATCATAGCTTCAAAACGCAATTTATCAATAAACTGTGCAATACACATAGCTGATTTCAATGAAATCTCGTGTTCTAAAGAACGACCCCCACAAATAATACCAATACATAATTTAGACATACTCCATTCCTTGATACATTTAATACTAAAACAGGCGAATTAATATAATATTAATTCGCCTGTTTTAGTATTAAATGTTGACCGGTTTTTAAAATACGTAAGCTACGCCCAATGCGACAACATTATCGGTACAAATCTGAGACGCTCTAGTAAAACTATCCTTATGTAATAAATTAATTCTATAATCCATAGTGGTACAAATATTTTTATTAAAAATATAACTTGTTCCAACTGTAACACATTTTTTTAAGAAGTTTCTATAACCATCATTTTCCGCATCATCAGCTTTTGAATACAAATAAGACACAGAAGGGCGTAAACCAAAATCAAACTGATATTGGGCCACTAATTCAACATTCTTAGCTTTATTAACAAATCCATAAATATATTCTGGATTAAGATTATCACAAAAACTTCCAAATGGAGTCATATTATAAGTTTCTCCATAAGTAACTGCTACATACATGCCGTTTCCATCATATTTTATACCCAAGGAATACGCTTCAGCATTATCATTGCAACAAAGATTGCTATCTAAACCAGTTTGTTCAATGATACGTTTATTATTAGTGTAAGCCGCGGACGCAGCAAATCCATTATCCAATGAATAAGACGCGGACACCCCATATCCTTCTCCGTTAGCCGTTTTTAAAGTACGACCCGTTGCTTTGTTCACATCATTTTTACCTTGATATTGTAAGGCAAAATCTAGTCCATTCACAAAACCAAAAAGATTTTTATTACGATATGTAATCACATTTGAACTACGATTAGATAAAAAATTATCTACAAATAATATATCTCCTCCAAATCCTGGTGTTACATCCGTCCATGCTCCCACATCATACAATACTCCATAATTTCTTCCATAATCAATACTTCCTAAATTTCCAAATTTTATTCCTGCATAACCAAGCAACACCTTATCATTATTATTTACAATAGTTCCTTCGGTATTCTTTAAGGAAATTTCATGCTCCCACATACCAAAACCAATAATTTGGTCATTAATATATGTTGTTCCAGAAAAACCATATCTTACAAACGAATTATCCCCATTTTTAGTATTATCTTTAGAAAAATAATGACCTCCAACAAGACTACCAAACATATCTAATACATTTCCATCCTTATTGTAAATTTCAGAAGCCCCGGCAGTGCTTGCCATCACCATAGTTGCAACCAGGCTAGTAAAACACCGTAATTTCATATTAATACCTCACCATATAGTAAGTAAAAAATACTATTTAACAAGTCAATAACACCTAATATTAACTGTCTTTAAGAATAAATCAGCACTTTATATACGCCAACCCATTCCTGTTTATTTACATAATAAACCGCCTACTTTGCCACTTTGTATCAACTATATCGGCATATTTAAAATACAATTCCCCAACAATTCCACTCATATTTGAACAACGCACACAAAAACTAAATCCTACTCATACAACATAAAAAAGAACCTACCTGTTTCGCCCTATCTATATTATTTACTGTTTAATACATGACGATCTCTCACTTAATACCTATAACTAACAACTTCTATCATTAAATATAACATTACTTATAATCACAATGTTCACATTAATAATAAAATGATCACATCATAATATGAATTGCATATTAGTTGCATTATCTCAAGTTAAATAATCACTACTCTAATTAACTATTTCATAAATTATAGTAATTATTTTGTATCATTATATTAAAAATAATTACTATATACCACATATATATTAACATAATAAATATAAAAAGAATACATGACTAAACAACACAAAATGCAATATTAATTGCACAAACGCAAACATCTCTTATTATTGAGTAAAATTTCATTATTAAAACCGAAAATTAATGACAATAAATTCTCTTCGATACTGACTTAAATAAAACAATTTTAACTCTCTACTGACTCAACAACACACTGTAACCCAACTACACATTCATCGCATGCTGTACGAATTAACATCACCCCTTGAGTATTACGTCTAATGATATTAACCTCAGAAACACGAGTCCGTACTAATCGGCCGGAATCAGTGATCATCATTATTTGATCAGATTGATTTACTTGCACAGCACCAATTACATTACCATTTCGCTCAGTAACCTTAATAGAAATCACGCCTTGAGTCGCGCGAGACTTAATTGGATATTCTGATTGATTAGTACGTTTTCCAAAACCATTGCGAGTAACAGTAAGAATAGAACTCTTATCTTTTGGTATAATTAAAGATACTACGCGGTCACCTTGTAATAAATGAATACCTTTTACGCCGATCGCCGAGCGACCTACACTTCGCACCTGTGTTTCTTTAAATCGCACAACTTTTCCGTAAGCAGTAAACAACATTACTTCATTACTGCCATCAGTTACATCAGCTCCAATTAATTCATCCCCATCATTAAGATTCAATGCAATAATACCAACATTACGTGGCCGACTAAACTCAGTAAGTGGTGTTTTTTTTACAACTCCACTACTAGTCGCCATAAATACTTGATGTCCTGTTGTATAGTTTTGAATTGGTAAAATAGCAGTAATTCGTTCATTCACATCTAATGGCAACAAATTAATAATTGGTTTACCTCGTGATCCACGACTAGCTGCAGGTAATCGATAGACTTTCATCCAATATATACGCCCATAATTAGAAAATAACAAAACCGTATCATGAGTATTCGCTATTAGTAATCGCGTAATAAAATCTTCTTCCTTAATTCGTGTTGCTAATTTTCCTTTTCCTCCCCGTTTTTGCGCCTCGTAATCTGTTAATGGTTGATATTTAACATAACCTTGATATGATAAAGTTACTACTACATCTTTTTGATTAATTAAATTTTCGACATTAATATTTTCAATATTGCTACTAATTTCAGTACGACGAGAATCGTTATACTCCTCTTGTATCACCAATAATTCTTGACGGATTACCTTCATAAGGCATTTAGGATCTTTTAAAATAGAGATCAAATTTTCTATTTTTTCTAACAAACTACTATATTCTTTTAATAATTTTTCATGCTCCAAAGTAGTAAGTTTATGTAACTTTAAATCTAAAATAGATTGCACTTGATTCTTAGTCAGGTAATATTGATTATTGTGAACAGCATTCTCTACTTCTGGACCTTCCGGTTTCATCAAGTCAATAGAAGTTCTCTGTTTCATGTCAAAAACATTGCCTACATTCCACGATGAAGATGTTAACACAGAACTAGCTTCCACAGAACTATTAGATTGACGGATAAGTTCAATAACTGAATCAATATTAAACAATGCGATCGCCAATCCCTCTAAAATATGAATGCGATTACGAGCTTTCTTTAATTCAAAAGTAACACGACGTATTACCACTGCACGACGATGACATACAAAAGCAGATAAAATGTCTTTTAACGACATAATTTTTGGTTGTCCTTGATGTAACGCTACCATATTAATGCCGAATGAAGTTTGTAAAGAAGTTAAAGAATATAAATTATTTAAAATTACCTCACTAATAGCATCACGTTTAATTTCAACAACTATTCGCATACCATCCTTATCAGATTCATCACGCAAATTATATATTCCCTCAATACGTTTTAATTTTGCTAATTCCGCAATCTTTTCTAACAATCGAGCCTTATTAACTTGATAAGGAATTTCATATATTACGATAGATTCACGACCACTTTTAACATCAGTTTCAATTTCCGATCGAGCACGAATATAAATTTTACCTCGTCCAGTGCTATATGCTTCTTTCAGACCACCGCTATCATTAATAATAGCAGCAGTAGGAAAATCTGGACCCGGAATATATTTCATTAGTCCTTCAACAGTAATATCCTCATTATCTATAAACGCCAAACATCCATTAATTACCTCAGAAAGATTGTGAGGAGGGATATTAGTAGCCATTCCTACAGCAATACCAGAAGAACCATTAACCAAAATATTTGGAATTCTAGCAGGTAATATTCCTGGAATACTCTCAGTGCCATCATAATTCAGTTCATAATCAACAGTTTCTTTGTCTAAATCTAACAATAATTCATTTGCTATTTTAGACATACGTACTTCAGTATAACGCATAGCCGCCGCTGGATCACCATCTATTGAACCAAAATTACCCTGTCCATCTATTAAAGCATAACGCATTAAAAAAGGTTGTGCCATGCGCACTATAGTTTCATATACTGCTGTATCCCCATGAGGATGATATTTTCCAATAACATCACCTACTACTCTAGCTGATTTTTTATAATTTCTATTCCAACAATTCCCAAGTACTTGCATGGCAAATAATATACGACGATGCACAGGTTTTAATCCATCTCGAACATCTGGCAATGCACGCCCAACAATCACTGACATAGCATAATCTAAATAAGAATGCGTTAATTCTTCTTCTATGTTAATTTGTGTGATTTCTTTAGCAAAATCATTCATGCATGTGTATCCTCTATTTATTTTCAATTTATATATATATTTAAAATTATTTAAATAATCTATTAAACTATAATATAAACTGTTTTAGTAATATTTAAATTATTCTACAAAGATAAATGTATTTATCTATGTTATACATAAATCAGTTCATAACCATATTTCAACGAACTGATAGTTGTAAACAATTTATATACTAATATTCAAATCTATAGCATTCTCTTTTCCTTATTTTAAGAAGATCTTAACATGAAAGACATAATTATTGATGAACTTACAAAAAATCAAAAGAATATGAATAAAAAGAAAATCGATGCATTCAAAACATCCTCATCTCAATGGTGGGGTCCTTTTAATGCATTTAAACCATTGCATCACATTAATTTAACACGCTTTAATTATATTATTGAACACAGTAATGGATTATTTGGAAAAAAAATATTAGACATTGGATGCGGTGGAGGTATTTTATCAGAAAGTATGGCCCAAGCAGGCGCAGAAGTTGTTGGGTTAGATATCAATGCTTCTGCTTTAGAAGTTGCAAAATCACATGCCTTACATCAAGGTTTGAATATTCATTACATACAAGAAACAATAGAAAACCATGCTTTAAACCATTCTAATCACTACGATGTAGTAACCTGTATGGAAGTTTTAGAACATGTACCGCGCCCTTCATCAATCGTTCATGCTTGCTCTACCATGATTAAGATAGATGGATCAGTATTTTTTTCCACATTAAATCGTACATTTAAATCATGGCTGTTCGTTGTAATAGGCGCTGAATATATCTTTCGTGTTATTCCAAAAGGTACGCATAATTTTAATAAATTTATTACCCCATCTGAACTACTAGGATGGATTGACTCTACCATTTTAGAAGAACAAAACATTACCGGATTATGCTATAATCCCTGCACGAATAAATGCGCCTTAATACGTAACCTTAATACAAACTATATCTTACATGCTAAACTAAGAAATAATCGCTCTATATAACATAGAGCGATTACAAATTAATAAACAATAAACGTTTACTATTACAAGGATAATTTTTTTAATATAATCAATATAATATAATATTGAATGCATAATCTAATTGTTCAAGTATATTAAAATAATAATACGGTACAGCATAATCACATGTATTTATAGGCACAATCAGTTACTATTGATATTTAGAATATTTATACTAAATAGGAACCATGCAATATTCTCCGCTGCATTACTATTTAATTAATTACTATTTTTATTATACATAAAAATTATGATGTCATTATTAATTCACCGAACTATCACGAGTCTGGCCATAATTTATTCATCACGAATTACTATGGCCTAATATTATTAGTATTTCACAACAGGTATACATTTATATGAACCAAACTCTACTAGTTACTAAACGAAACGGTCATCACGAACCTATTAATCTTGACAAAATTCACCGAGTTATTAATTGGGCCGCCAAAGGATTAGAGCAAGTCTCTGTTTCACAAGTAGAATTGCGTTCTCATATACAATTTTATAATGGAATAAAAACTTCCGATATTCAAGAAACAATCATAAAAGCAGCAGCGGACTTGATTTCCGAGGAAGAACCAGACTATCAATATTTAGCAGCACGTTTAGCAGTATTTCATTTACGTAAAAAAGCTTACGGTCAATTTGAACCACCAAAACTGTATAATCATGTATTGCGATTAATAAAAATTGGTAAATACGATCAACACTTGCTAGATGATTACAATGCGGAAGAATTTCATCAAATGGATACATTTATTGATCATTGGCGAGACATGAATTTTTCATATGCTGCTGTAAAACAATTAGAAGGTAAATACTTAGTACAAAATAAAGTAACCGGAGAAATTTATGAAAGTGCTCAATTTTTATATATATTAACTGCAGCCTGTTTATTTTCTAAATATCCCAAAAAAACTCGGATGCATTACATTCAACAATTTTACAATGCGATATCAACTTTTAAAATTTCTTTAGCAACACCTATTATGTCTGGAGTACGTACACCAACACGCCAATTTAGTTCCTGTGTATTAATCGAATGTGATGATAGTCTTGATTCTATCAATGCAACATCTAGTTCTATTGTAAAATATGTTGCGCAACGCGCTGGAATAGGTATTAACGCTGGACGCATTAGAGCATTAGGTAGTCCAATACGTAACGGAGAAGCATTCCACACCGGATGTATTCCATTCTATAAACATTTTCAAACAGCAGTAAAATCATGCTCTCAGGGAGGAGTACGTGGGGGTGCGGCCACACTATTTTATCCTATTTGGCATTTAGAAATAGAAAATTTACTTGTTTTGAAAAATAATCGTGGAATAGATTCTAACCGAATACGTCATTTAGATTATGGCGTACAAATCAATAAATTAATGTACCAACGTCTTATTGAAGGAAAATGTATTACACTATTTAGCCCGTCTGATGTACCAGGATTATATGAAGCTTTTTTTAACAATCAAAACGAATTCGAACACTTATATAATACATATGAAAATAATCGTAATATTAGACATCGAAAAATTAAAGCGATAGAATTATTTTCTTTAATGATGCAAGAACGAGCTTCTACTGGAAGAATCTATATTCAACATACAGATCACTGTAATACTCATAGTGCTTTTGATAGTATTGCCGCTCCAATTCGTCAATCTAATTTATGCCTAGAAATAACATTACCAACAAAACCTTTAAATAATATTAATGACCATAATGGTGAAATTGCTTTATGTACATTATCTGCTTTCAATCTTGGTAATATTGAAAATCTTGATGACTTATCTGAACTTTCTACTTTAATAGTACGAGCTCTTGACGCTCTATTAGATTATCAACATTATCCTATTCCTGCTGCGCAACGTAGTGCTGTAAGAAGACGTTCTTTAGGAATTGGAGTAATTAATTATGCTTATTATCTCGCTAAACATGGGGTACGCTATTCAGATGGTAGTGCTAACAAGCTAACACACCGTACTTTCGAAGCTATTCAATACTATTTATTAAAAGCTTCTAACAATTTAGCTCAAGAAAAAGGATCTTGCGAGTGGTTTGATGATACTTCATATTCAAAAGGAATATTACCTATTGATACATATAAAGCAGACCTGAATGCACTTATTAATGAACCATTACATTATAACTGGGAAGATTTACGTGCTAAGATTAAAAAATATGGATTACGAAATTCTACATTATCTGCATTAATGCCATCAGAAACTTCGTCGCAAATCTCTAATGCTACTAATGGCATAGAACCTCCCAGAGGTTACATTAGCATAAAAGCTTCAAAAGACGGAATTTTGCGTCAAGTAGTACCTGAATTTATTAAACTACAATCTGATTATGAATTATTATGGCAAATACCGGACAATCGAGGATATCTACAATTAGTGGGAATTATGCAAAAATTCATTGACCAATCCATTTCAACTAATACTAATTACGATCCCTCTCGATTTCCGGAACGCAAAGTACCTATGAAACAGCTACTTTCAGATTTATTATACGCATACAGACTTGGCATTAAAACATTATACTATCATAACACCCGTGATGGAGCTCAAGATGTACAAAAAACACTACCACATAACCAATCAAATATTTGTACAAGTGATGCTTGTACAATTTAGAACAGCAACGACTATTTACTAAAACCCACATATTTATATTTGCTTTTAACAAAGGAATAAAAATGATTTATACAACCTTTTCTCAAAATAAAAATAATCAACTACTCGAACCGATGTTTTTAGGACAACCAGTAAATATCGCTCGATTTGATCAACAAAAACATTCCATTTTTGAAAAATTAACTGAAAAACAACTTTCGTTTTTTTGGCGCCCAGAAGAAATAGATATTTCCAAAGACCGTATAGATTTTCAATCATTACCAGACCATGAAAAACACATTTTTATTAGCAATTTAAAATACCAAACCTTATTAGATTCTATTCAAGGACGTAGCCCCAATATCGCATTACTACCATTAATTTCTATACCAGAACTGGAAATTTGGGTAGAAACTTGGTCATTTTTTGAAACCATCCACTCCCGTTCCTACACCCATATTATTCGTAATATCGTTAATCATCCATCTTTGATATTTGATGATATTATCAGTAATAAAGAAATTTTGAAACGAGCTAAAGATATTTCAACATACTATGATAATTTAATTGAATTAACCAATTATTATCATATCTTAGGCCCCGGTATTCATCAAATTAATAATAATACTGTTGTAATCAACTTACATGAACTTAAAAAGAAACTATATTTGTGTTTAATTAGTGTTAACGTGCTAGAAGCTATCCGTTTTTATGTAAGCTTCGCCTGTTCTTTTGCATTTGCTGAACGAGAGCTAATGGAAGGTAATGCAAAAATTATACGACTTATAGCACGTGACGAAGCTTTGCATTTAAACGCCACTCAACATATTCTAAACTTGATGCGCTCTGGGGCAGATGATCCAGAAATGGCTGATATCAGTACAGAATGCCAACAAGAAAGTTATGCGCTATTTTTAATGGCTGCAGAACAAGAAAAAAATTGGGCTAACTATTTATTTAAAGATGGCTCTATGATAGGTTTAAATAAAGATATACTTTGTCAATACATTGAATATATTACCAACATACGTATGCAAGCAATCGGACTAGGAACGCCCTTCAATACTAGATCTAACGCGATACCCTGGATTAACTCTTGGTTATCATCAGATAATGTTCAAGTAGCTCCACAAGAAGTAGAAGCCAGTTCTTATCTAGTAGGTCAAATAGACCCTAATATTGACGAAAATGAATTCCATGACTTTCAATTGTAAAATATTTTTTTTGAAAAAAAAATACCTAAATATACAATTTGCGCATAATAGCAGAAAATATCGTTCCCTATTAGAAGCATTGGAAATGCATCATATACCATCACTAAATTATCAATGTCGATCGGGGTACTGTGGAAGTTGCCGTGCCTTATTAATAAAAGGAAAAATACAATATTACACAGAACCTTTGGGTTATATATGTCCCAATGAAATTTTTATATGCTGCTGTGTTCCTACAGAACATATTGTATTAAAATTGCTGTAAACATGTGTTTTAAACGGCATCATTATGAATTCATAAACACATAAAACCATTCGTTAAATAATTTAAAATATACAATCCTTCAATTACATTTTTATTTTAATCAAATTACCGTTGGATATATTAAATGCATAAAATAAATCAAAGGCTTTGGGTATAATCCTAAAAATAATATAGAAAAAGATACTATAATCACTATTATCCCATCAGGAGTAACACTCCAATTAGATAAAGAATCAAAATTGATATTTAAACGATTTATGGGATTAAGATATAAATTTATTATAATTCTTAAATAATAAAATATACTGATAACACTACTCATTGCTATAAAAATAGTAAGCCACCATAATTTACTGTCTATTCCCAAAACAAACAAATAAAATTTTCCAATGAAACCTAATGTCATAGGTATGCCCGCCAAAGACAATATAGTGATCGTAAATAATACCGATAACATTGGGCGATGCCAAAAAAGACCACGATATAAAAATAAGGAATCTACGTCTGTGTCTTCATTGGCATAAAAAACCGACATTATACTGATAATACCAAATACACCAATACTAGTCAAAACGTAACTTACAAGATAAATACCGATAGTTTCCAAAGCAATGGGGTTGGCCTGTAATACCGCAATTACACCAATTAAAACATAACCTGTATGTGCAATTGAAGAATAAGCTAAAACTCGCTTAATATTATCTTGTTTAATAGCCATTAAATTGCCAAATAACACTGAGCAACATGCAATACCTGATAAAAATATACAAAATACCCTATTATACTGATTAGGAAATACCATAAACAATCGTATCAATACAGATATCGTAGCTATTTTACTACTAGTTGTCAGATACAACGATATTGAAGATGGCGCTCCTTGGTATACATCAGGAGTCCATAAATGAAAAGGAACTAATGACAGTTTAAACCCGAACCCAACCATCATCATACCTAGTCCTATGGTTGATATAAGTATAGATTGATTCGACGCAATAATATGTAAACGTAACAATTGACTAATACTGGTAAAAGATAAAAAACCAGTTGCAGCATATATCAATGCTATACCAAATAATATAAATGATGAAGATACCCCCGATAATATAATATATTTAATACTTGCTTCTAAAGAAAATTTTTTAAAAAAAGAATAACCTATCAACCCAAATAACGGCAATGAAATCAGTTCCATCCCTAAAAATAATATTACTAAATGATTCGTAGTTGCTAATAAAATGCCGCCAATACTAGAAATAAGTAATAATAAATAAAACTCGTCGCGATTTTTACTTGGATAAATTAACAACCACTTATAAGCCAATACGGAGCTTGATAAACCAGAAACTAACACCAATATTATGTATAATATAGAAAAATTATCAACACACATTAATTGCAAAATGTCTCGAGCTCTTTGGTTCCATACCAATCCAATCGATACAATCGCTAAACTAAATCCGAATATTGTTAATGAAGTATGTAAAAATAAATTGCGACGATATGCAATAGATAACATAATCATAACTATTGTCATTCCAATAATTAGTACAGGCAGCAATAGAATTATTTGTGTCCAAGTTATTAGCATAATAAATCAAGATCCTATTATCGTTATAATGTAATCACATTGAACAATTGTATTCTTTTAACCAAATACAAAGATTGTGCATTGTCGTATATGAAGCATTCAAAATATATTGTGGAAAAAAACCAATCAAAAAAATACACGATAACAACATTATAATAATATTCTTTTCCCGTAGTGTCATATTTTTCAACAACCCGATTTTACTACCTCTGGAAACCAATATTGGACCATAATATATACGTTGCATTAAAATAAGGGAATAAATTGATGACAATATTATCCCAAAACAAGCTATTATTGTAGTTATAGGTGCTGATTGAAAATTGCCAAACAAAATTGTCACTTCTCCTATAAAATTTCCAGTACCAGGTAATCCAAGTGTTGCTGCTGCGAAACATAAAGAAAAAGCAGGAATTAAATGCATGCGACTCCATAATCCTCCCATCAAACGCATATCTCGAGTATGTGTTCGCTCATATAATTGACCACAAATTATAAACATTCCAGAAACAGATAAACTATGAGAAATCATGTGTATAACAGCACCTTGATATGATAAATGAGTGCCACTATAAATTGCGATCAATACAAATCCCATATGAGATATGCTGGTATATGCAATTAAACGTTTGACATCAGTTTGTGCAAATGCCATACAAGCTCCATAAAAAATATTTAACAGACCCAAACACATGGCAATTGGAGCAAAAGATTTTGAAGCGCAAGGAAATAACGGTAAAACAAATCGAAAAAATCCATAAGCCGCTGTTTTTAATAAAATTCCTGCCAAATCAACTGACCCAGCAGTAGGAGCTTGACTATGCACATCAGGCAACCAAACATGAAATGGAACAATTGGCATTTTTACTGCAAAAGCAAAAAAAAACCCCAACATAATTAAATATTCCGTATTCACTGGCAGCAACATATTTAATAAATCTTGATAATCAAACGACCACACACCATGTATATCATGATTTATAGCAACAAGAGTAATAATAGAAATTAACATAAATAATCCGCTAAATTGAGTATAAACAAAAAATTTAATAGCAGTGTTAATACGACCGATTCTATTAAATTCTTTGTGTCCCCATAAAGATATTAAAAAATACATCGGAATAAGCATTATTTCCCAGAAAAAAAAGAACAAAAACATATCAATTGACAAAAAAACACCAATAACTCCACCTAAAATCCACAATAAATTAAGATAAAAAAGACCGTGGTAACGCTGAATCTCACACCAAGAACATAACACCGCCATACATCCTAAAAATCCAGTTAACGTCACCATCAACAAAGAAAACCCATCCAACGCTAAATGAACGCTAATTCCAAATCTTGGGATCCAAGGATACATGTATTCTAATTGCCATTTAGGAAACACATGTTCTGTTGAATACACATTTAATAGATCATGGTGCTCATACTGCCATAAAAAACCAGTAATAATGAACGTTATGCTCATTCCAGATAAAGCAACCCAACGCGGTACCCAATATCCAATACGTTCTGACTGCCAACATAACAGTCCAAAAATAAAAGGGATAAATATTAAGATAACTAATAACATATTATTTTTATTTTTCTCTCTAAAACATATACATTAAATATTTGTATTTCCTCATATTATAAACCAATAATACTACATTCATTTACAGATGATCATAAATTAATATCATGATTAATATCGTAATTGCCCCTATATTCATCGATACAATGTACCAACTGAGTTTACCATTTTCACTGCATATCAAACCATTTTTCAGCCAACATAATAACGATACGATGATATTCACGATTACATCAACGGGATCAGAATAAGATAATTTTTTTGTTATAAATAAATATGGCTTTATAAATATCCATTTATAAAGCCAATCAAATCCCCATCCATAGTAACATAGCAATACTATGTATCGTTCTACTACTTCTGTTACACGAGGTTTAATAATCTGTCTTGTAATCCTACTCAAAGGATCCATCCAAAAAATTGATGCCAAGCAAATACCAAGCATTACTAAAATCCCCGATATTATTTCAAGATATATTTGACTATGATTACGCATCTCACCAAGGTTAGTAATTATAGTATCTGCTAACACCGGTAATTTTATCCATCCACCAATAAACGTTGATAACAATAACAATAAGATTAAAGGTAAATTTTGAGTAATTTTATTACATACACGTGGCTCTATTTTTTTATCACCATGAAACACAACAAAAATCATTCGGAACGTATAAATAGGTGTTAAAAATACTCCTATTAATCCAGATAACAAGAAAAAATAATCATGATTAGCTAATGTTTTTAACATGATCATTTCTTTTGAATAAACTCCAGCAGTAATTATAGGTACTCCAGATAAAGACGCTCCGCCTATTAAAAAACAAACATAAATTAAAGGTATAAATTTATATAATCCCCCCATCTTAAAAATATTTTGTTCATATCTGCAAGCGTAAATTAATGAACCTGCAGATAAAAACAACAACGCTTTAAAAAAAGAATGTGTTACTAAATGAAACATAGCTGCATCCCAATGTCGTCCTCCGAGCGCTAAAAACATGTATCCTATTTGACTGATAGTAGAATACGCTAAAATTTTTTTAATATTACTTTGAAATAACGCTGAACAACTGAATAAAATTACAGTTAATGAACCAATAATACCGGTCAAATATAAAATACTTGGAGTCATCAAAAAAAACTTATTCATACGAATTATTAAATACACACCAGAAGTAACCATAGTAGCTGCATGAATCAATGCCGACACCGGGGTTGGGCCAGCCATAGCGCTAATTAACCAAGTTTGTAGGGGTAACTGAGCTGATTTGCCTATTGCCCCAATAAGTAACATACAAGATATCCATGTAATATCATTAAAAATATGATACGATGGACACGTCAGTTCCAACGTTAGTAATTTACTAAGACTCAAGGTACGATATTGATCGTAAATCATAAATAACGCACATACCAAACATAGATCTCCAAATCGAGTAATAATGAATGCTTTTAAAGCTGCTATTCCGTTCCTATAATCAGAATAATAAAACCCAATTAATAAATAACTACATAATCCTACACCTTCCCATCCAAAAAACATCAATAACAAATTATCTGAAAGCACCAAAAGCACCATATTTGCCATAAATAAATTAGTGTAGGCAAAAAAGCGAGAATATCCTTCGCATCCACTCATATACCAAGCGGCATATAAATGAATGATAAACCCAACGCCAATAATTACTGATAACATGATTACGGACAACCCATCTAATCTAAGTGCTACAGTAATAGATAAGGCATTAATAGTGAACCACGTCCAAAGTTCCTGCACATACACAAAATTAACGTCATTACTGGAATTGCAATAAAAATTAAATATGCTGTATATGGCAACCAACACTGATACACCTACCGTACCTACCCCTATTATAGCAGAAGTATTGTCTGACCATTTTCCTTGAGAAATAGCTAACGTAACGAATCCTAATAATGGGAAAAGTATAGTTAAAAAAAGTAAATTCATCCACGCATCTCACTAATATTATCAACATGCAATGTATGATAACGACGAAATAATTGAAGTAATAATACTAAAGAAACTGCAGATTCAGAAGCAGACAAAGTAATTACTAAAATATACATAACTTGACCATCTGATTGCCCCAAACAAGATCCTACTATTACAAATGCTGAAGCAGCAGCGTTAATCATAATTTCTAGCCCTAATAATATAAACAGTAAATCACGTCTTATTATTATAGCTACTAAACCTAATATAAATAAAATTATAAATAAACTAAAAGCATACGATAAAGGAATCATATTTCATATTTTTACAATTGAATAAAATCAATACAATCATCAGATAATGTATGTTTTTGAGACAAATGAAACACAGAAATCAACGCACTTAATAATAAAAATGATGCTAGCTCTACCATTAATAGATATGGCCCGAATAATACAATACCAACTTGTCTTGAGTCTATTATTGAGTTATTTACATTTATCAAATCATCTTTTAATCCAAAGGATATATACAACAAAATCACAAGCAAAATACCTACCAACAACGAAGAACTACAACATAATATGGGATTTAAAAATCTACTTTCTTTTTGTATACCAAAGATAACATTTTTCGTATTAAGCATCATTATTACAAATACGAATAAAATCATAATAGCTCCGGCATAAACAATAATTTCCAAGGCAGCAGCAAAAGATGCTCCTAAAGAAAAAAAAGTACATGATATAGATAAAAATGAAACTATTAAGTATAACAAAGCGCGCATTGGGTTATAATGCAGTATTACGCATATCGTAGACAATATCGTTATAATTCCAGAAATATAAAATAGAGCCGTCATACTACACTCCTCTCATTAACCATCATTTTAAAATTAAGGCAATATGTTTTTAACATTTATAGGCTTTGATTCTTTTATCGCGTCCCCCTTTTTTTTATCTAATATTTCCTTACCAGAAAATTGATAAAAATCATACTCTAAATATTTTCCGGGACCCGATATTAATAAATCAGACTTTTCATACACTAAATCATGTCTTTTAAAATCACTCATTTCAAAATCTGGAGTTAATTGAATGGCTGCTGTTGGACATGCCTCTTCACACATACCGCAAAAAATACATCTAGAAAAATTGATTCTAAAAAATTTTGGATACCACCGGCCATCTGTAGATTCTCCTTTTTTCAAAGAAATACACCCTACTGGACAAGCTACGGCGCATAAATTGCAAGCTACACAACGTTCTCGACCTGAAGAGTCTCGAGTCAATACAATACGACCACGATATCTAGGTGATGGAGCATACGGAACTTCAGGATACATCTGAGTTTCACGTTTACTAAATGCTTGCATTCCTACCATCCAAATACTGCGTAATATAGAACCAATATCTATAAAAATCTTTTTTAACTTCACCATAATATATATTTAACCTATATTAATAATTATAATAAAATAACAACAGCAGTACTTAATAAATTAAATAACGTCATCGGTAAACAAATCTTCCAACCTATTATCATAACCTGATCGTAACGTGGACGTGGTAACGCCGCACGTATCAATATAAACAGAATCAACAATAAAAAAGTTTTAGTAACAAACCAAATCACAGGAGGAAACCAAGGCCCTTGCCACCCTCCAAAAAACAGTGTTACAATGAATGATGCAATGACAATCATATTAATATATCCAGAAATAAAAAATAAACTAAATTTAATGCCAGAATATTCAATATGATAACCATCTGCCAACTCTTGTTCTGATTCTGGTTGATCAAATGGATGTCTATGACACAAAGCCATACCCGCTAAAAAAAAAGTAATAAATCCTATAAATTGAGGAATGACATTCCATAGATATAATTGATCTTCAACTATATTTTTTAAATTAAACGATCCAGCTTTAGCAACTACCCCCATTATGGATAATCCTAAAAACACCTCATAACTAAGAGTTTGAGCTGCAGCACGCACAGCCCCAATTAAAGCATATTTATTATTACTTGCCCAACCTGCAAGCAATACTGAATAAACCATTAATCCTGACATCATAAGAAAGAATAATATACCAATATTACAATCCCATATTACCCATGTAGGCGTAAAAGGAATAATCAATACACTCATTAATGATGAGATAAAAGCTATCACTGGGGCTAAAACAAATACAATACGATCAGAAAATGGAGGGATCCAATCCTCTTTGAACATAACCTTAATTAAATCAGCGCATAATTGTAATGAACCATTCCAACCTACTCTATTAGGACCATAACGATTTTGAAACAACGCCAATAACCTACGTTCTAAAAAACTCATGTATGCACCACAAGCAACTACCACTAACAAAATAATTACCGCATTAAAAATAGTGGAAAAAGAATGTTGCGTAACAATTTCTGACGACTCAAATATCATAATAATACTCCTTGAACATCTTGTGCATACATACCAGATAAAAATAAAGGAATATCTGGAAAACCTAAAGGCAATCCAATATGACCTGTAGGTAAATTAGTACTAAATTTGATCGGTAAACATAAAATTTGACCAGCACATGTAAATTTAAGCAACATATTTTTCTGTATTTTTAGTTGCAACGCATCTAATTGATTGAGCATTACATAAGGATTTGGCATACAATCTTGAATACACTGGGATCTCTGAGAAGTTTCTTCACTACCAAATAGATGCCAATAAGGTACTATTAACCACCGATCAACATTGTTCATAGTTTTAAAAGATTGAGGAATCATATTAAACCAATTCAATGTTGAACCATTGCCAGTGTGTAATACACGTATTCCCGGATTACCAGAATACAAATTCCCACCTATTTTATCTTGAAATTTATTCCATGCTTGTGGAGAATTCCATCCCGGAGCCCATGCAAACGCCACTTGTTTATGACAAGATTGAACACTATGATTACCTTCCATAGAAAAAGAAAACATCGTATCATCATCTTGTGATATATAGGGTTCATGTACATCAACATTAGCATACATCGCTGTACGTCCACTATAACGATGCGGTGCACGAGCTAGTTTTTGTCCACATATACGAAAAGATGCATCCGGAGATGCCTGTTTAATTCCAATTAATTTTGGAAAATAATAAATAATAGCATCTATAATCTGATCAATATGCAAGTTTTTTTTTCTAATATAATTTATATAACAATCATGTATCAAATATAACCATCTCCAACTTTCAAAAATAACTATATTTTTTTCATAACTTTGTGGCTTATACAATCGAAAAAACCTTTGTGCACGCCCTTCGTAATTAATCACAGTACCATCGCTTTCAACAAAACTAGAAACTGGTAAAACTAAATTTGCCTTCTTTTGAATTAGAGTATATTGATGATCTAATACAATTAAATAATTAACCTTATTTAAAGCAACATCAACTTGATTTGCCTTCGCATGGCGATACAAATCACTTTCTAAGACGATTAAACCAACGGATGAAGTGTTAGTACTACAAATATCTACAAGAGCAGCATCGAGGCTTTTTTGACCTAACATTACTAAACCTATGCTATTTACTTCTCCTACAATAAAAGTAATTCCGACTTCACTCCCACGATTTTTTAAAGCACGAGCAATATTTGCTGCTGAAGCAATTAATTCTTTACTACCTGCGTTGCTTCCTGAAATAATCAACGGCTTACGCGCTTCCATTAATTTTTGCACAACTATATCTAATTTCTCATTTAGTTTAGAATCAAAATCTTTAACCTCGGGAGCAGTATGATCTAACGCATGAGCAATAGCAAAACCAAACCGCGCTTGATTTTGTACTGAATCATAATATGTTAATACAGCAACATCATCTAATTTAGTCTTATCGACCCCAGTTATCAATATATTATTTTTAATACCTTGAGCGCTATTGATAATAGCCGCAGATTGCCAATCAAAAATTCCTTGAGCCTCTGCATCTTTACGGGCTTTCCCCTTAACTGCCTGACGTATCGCCAATGCTACTCGTGCTCCAGTTTGAGTTAAATCCTCTCCTAATATTAATATTGTATCATAAATTTCCACTTCGCGTAACGACGGAACTTGAATACCACTATTACACAATATTTCAATGATTAACAATAATCGCTCTTGTTCAAGATTATTAATCCCATTATAAAAATTATCCGGTCCTACCAATTTTAATAAAGAAAAATTGCTTTCCATACTGGCGCGAGGAGATCCAATACCAATTATCCTGTTACAATTATGTTTTAATCCATTAGCAGCCTCTTGTACCGCTTGTCTTTCATTCAACACAACCCAATCATCACCTTGCTTATTCGATGGAATTTTAGGTCTATTATTAATATTAACGTAGTCACATCCAAATCGGCCGCGATCACACAAAAAATAACCATTAATATTGCCATTATAGCGATTTTCAACACGACACAACTTCCCGTAACGCTCGCCTACAATAATATTACATCCAACGCTACATTGTTGACAAATACTCGGCGCAAAAATCATATCCCATTTACGGGTATAATTTTGTGACTGTGTTTTATCAGTAAACACTCCAGTAGGGCATATCTCTATTAAATTTCCAGAAAACTCACTTTGTAACATACCATCTTGTACTCGTCCAAAATAAATATTATCATGCACCCCAAATACCCCTAAATCATCACCACCGGCGTAATCATTATAATAACGTATGCAACGATAACAAGTAATACACCTGTTCATTTCATGCCCAATAAACGGTCCCAAATATTGATTATAATGTGTACGCTTATTAAACCTATAACGACGATATGTTTGTCCAACCATTGCTGTCATATCTTGAAGATGACAATTACCTCCTTCCTCGCATATCGGGCAATCATGAGGATGATTAATCATTAACAACTCTAATATATTCTTTCTAAATTCTTCTACCTCATTATCAAAAATAGTGATAGAACTACCATCTGATACCGGTGTCATACAAGACATCACTAAATGACTTTGTGCATCTTTTATTGTGCTACCAAAATGTTGTTGTTTTACTGCGCATTGCCTGCAAGCTCCGACACTGCCTAAAGCAGGATGCCAACAAAAATAAGGAATGTCGAATCCAAGAGACAAACATGTTTCCAGTATATTTTTTGAGTCTTCCACTGTATACTTTTTCCCTTCTATATAAATAGAAATCATCATGTTAATATACCAATTTTATATTTTGTGGGGGGCTGAAAAAATTTAAAAATCATCAATGTACATCATTTATATTGAACATATAAATGATTATATTTATTTTTTTAATAAAAAATTTTTTAATTGATTTGCACACAAGTAATACGATTCAATTCTTGTTTGTAAAATTTATAAATACCCAATTCAAATTCATTTTTAAAATATTTTAAAGCGCTTTTCAAAGGTTCTATAGCTCCTGGGGCATGAGCACAAAAAGTCCTTCCAGGTCCGAGTATGCAACACAATTTCTCTAATAACTCTATATCTCCAGGCCTGCCATCTTCATTTTCTAAAGAAATCAATAATTTTACTATCCACGGCAAACCATCTCTACAAGGAGTACACCAACCACAAGATTCTCGTGAAAAAAACTCTTCTAAATTACGCACTAAAGACACCATATTTACAGTATTATCTATTGCTATTGCCATACCAGTTCCAAATCTACTGCCAGAAATAGCAATATTATCAAAATCCATAGGTGTATCTAAATGATCTTTAGTTAAAAAATCTGTACTTACACCCCCAGGTTGCCATGCTTTTAAGCTAAAACCAGGACACATACCTTGAGAATAATCTTCTAAAATTTCTCTAGCAGTCGTACCAAAAGGTAGCTCCCAAACCCCTGGGTTTTTTACTCTCCCCGAAAATCCCATTAGTTTTGTACCTGAATCATTACTTTTTTTAGAAGAAATGTTTCTATACCAAGTGATCCCATGGTCAATAATTCCTGGAATGTTACATAACGTTTCAACATTATTGACACATGTAGGTTTTCCCCACAGTCCTATATGACTTGGAAAAGGTGGTTTAGCACGCGGCACTGCTCGACGACCTTCTAAGGCGTTAATCAACGCTGTTTCTTCTCCACAAATATATCTTCCAGCTCCTGTATGTAAGAATAACTCAAAATTAAACTCACTATTTAATATGTTTTTACCAATCAACCCAATTGATCTAATCTCGGCTATAGCACGAGTTAAATATTCCGCCACGATCATATATTCATATCTCAAAAAAATATACGCTCGTGACACCCCTAAAGCATAACTTGCAATTAATATACCTTCTAATAACAAATGAGGTAATCGTTCCATTAAAAATCGATCTTTATAAGTTCCTGGCTCCATTTCATCTGCGTTACACACTAAATAACGAGAACAGACTGACTTATTTTGAAACATCATGGACCATTTTATTCCGGTAGAAAATCCCCCACCACCACGACCTCTTAAACCTGAATTTCTAATTAATCCAATAATCTCCTCTGGAGACATACGAGTAATTGCTTTATACGCAGCTCGATACCCATTTTTAGATTTATATTCACGCAACCATACTGGTTGTTTATCGTCACGCATTCTCCATGTAAGTGGATTATTTTCTGCACTAACATCATAAATATTGCTCATAGATACTGTCCTAACAATTTTGTAATTGTTTCCGGAACTATACAAGGATAAATATCTTTGTTTATCATAATAACTGGAGCTTTATCACAAATACCTAAACAACAAGTAGGTAATAAGGTAAAGCGATTGTCTGAAGTTGTACTACCCACCGTAATATTTAACAGATATGCTAAAGTGTTTTTGATTTTTTCACACCCAACTAAGTAACATACCGCGCTATCACAATATCTAATAATGTGACGACCCACCGGTTGACGAAAAATTTGATTATAAAATGTTGCGACACCCTCTAGATCGGCAGCAGAAATGCATAATATTTTAGCAATCAATATAATTGCTTCATCTGGTACCCACCCATGGTTTTTTTGAATAATTTTTAACGATTCAATAGAAGCGGCACGCATATCCTCATAATGTGTGCATTCTTCTTGAATAGCATTACATTCTTCTTGACTTAATTGAAAAAAATCATTACTAGTTAAATTAGTAGACATATCATTAATTTTAATATTACTCATATTTCTCCATGTATTAACGATCTACATCAGACATAACAAAATCAATACTGCCTAAATATACAATTAAATCAGATATTAAACTACCACGAATAACATGTGGAATCTGCTGTAAATGAGGAAAACTAGGAGTACGAATACGAGTACGATAACTCATAGTATTCCCATCACTAATTAAATAATAACTATTAATACCTTTTGTGGCTTCAATCATTTGAAAGGACTCGTTAGCTGGAATAACAGGACCCCATGATACCTGAAGAAAATGCGCAATGAGAGTCTCTATATGTTGTAGGGCGTATTCTTTCATAGGAGGAGTCGCTAAAGGGTGATCTGATTTAAATGGACCTATTGGCATGTTCTTTAAACACTGTTCCAAAATACGTACACTTTGATATACTTCTTCTACTTTTAACATTACTCGGCTGTAAGAATCGCTGATTCCATTTCCTACTGGCACATCGAAATCAAAATTTTCATATCCAGAATAAGGACGTGATTTACGTATATCAAATTCAATGCCAGTAGCACGCAATCCTGATCCAGTCACACCCCAATCTAATGCGTCCTTGGCATTATATGCGCCAATACCACACGCTCGTTTTTTAAATATACTGTTTTCTAATGTTGACTTAACATAAAAAGCAACACGATGCGGAATCCAATCAAGACATTTTCTTAATAAACACTCCCAACCTCTAGGCAAATCATGAGCAATCCCCCCAATACGAAACCATGCCGGATGCATACGAGATCCAGTAATGGATTCAATAACATCATAAATCTTCTGTCTGTCAGTAAACGCTAAAAAAACCGGAGACATAGCACCTACATCTTGTAAATAAGTGCTGATATATAATAAATGGCTATTAATTCTAAATAATTCAGACAGCATAATGCGGATCACTTTTGCTCTATCCGGTACTGTAATTCCAGCGAGTTTTTCGACAGCTAATATATAGGGCATTTCATTGACACAGCCCCCTAAATACTCAATGCGATCAGTATAAGGAATGTAACTATGCCAAGTCTGTCGTTCTCCCATTTTTTCAGCACCTCGATGATGATAACCAATATCTGGAACACAATCTATAATTTCTTCTCCATTTAATTGTAAAATAACACGAAATACTCCATGCACTGAAGGATGATTAGGTCCTAAATTAAGAAACATAAAATTTTCATGTTTACTATGTCTATGCATGCCCCATTCTTCGGGTTTAAATAATAATCCTTCCATTGCTAAATCTTCTTTTTGTTTCGTAAGAATAAAAGGATCAAATTCTGTAGCACGAGCTGGATATTCTTTACGTAACGGATATCCATTCCAGTTTTTTGGCATAATTATACGTGTTAAATTAGGATGTTTATCAAAATGAATTCCAAACATTTCCCATGTTTCCCGTTCATACCAATTCGCATTTGCGAACACAGACACTATTGTGTGTACGTACAGAGATTGCTCTAGCAAAGGAACTTTGATTATTATATCATCATTACGTAATATGGAAATTAAATGATAAAACACTGTAAAATCCGATTCTGGCAATCCTTCACGATGTATACGCAACCTTTCATCTATACCATGCAAATCATATAACATAATATACGGTTTTGATGTTGTTTTTAAAAATGTCAACACCGGAATTATCATCTCACGTTTGATCCAAATTATTAGAATTCCAGTATGAGTAGGTTGTAGCACAAAATCTACAGAACTGAATGCAGAGAATAAATCATCTAATATCGGGTAAATATTTTTAATTAAAGACGCCCCTGTAGAATCATCACGCATAATATCCACCAACTAATGTAAATTATCACAAAAATTCTTAAAATCTTGATTATGTCTCACCGTTTTGTTTTGAATATACATTAAGTTCATCATCTGGAGAAGATAAAATAGTTTCTGCTATACGAGTATTATGTTTGCGTTGACGCTCTGAATCCATATTTTTTCTATATATTCCTCCATCTCCTAACACCCAAGAAAGTGGACGCCGTTCTTCATGAATAGACTTTTTTAATAATAACAACCCTTGAATATACGCTTCAGGTCTAGGTGGGCATCCAGGGATATAGACGTCCACAGGAAGAAATTTATCTACTCCTTGCACCACAGAATAAATATCATACATACCTCCGGAATTCGCGCAAGCCCCCATAGAAATCACCCACTTAGGCTCTAACATTTGATCATATAATCGTTGTATTACTGGTACCATTTTAAGAAATGGAGTACCCGCTATAACCATAAAATCTGCTTGACGAGGAGATGCGCGTAGCACTTCTGACCCAAACCGTGCAACATCATGTATTGCAGTAAACGCGGTAGTCATTTCAACATAACAACAGGATAATCCAAAATTATAAGGCCATAAAGAATTGCTTCGCCCCCAATTAACAATTTTATGTAAAAAAACACTTAATTTTCCAAAAAAAACATTCCGTTGAATATTCTTTTCTAATGGATCTGTCACAATCTTCTTGTCTTGAAGAGGATATTGCTCATCTTCACCATTATCTATTCGAGCTGTCGTTAAAGTATATTTCATATCTGCTGCCTTTTATTACTTTTTTTAAATATCTCGAAGTATCAATATTAAAATAATCTACACAATGGACATGTCGTGATGATTGTTCTATCCAATCAAACATACCAATTCGTATTAAATATACTAAACTTACTAATAAAATAAAAATAAAAACAAAAATCTCACTAAACCCTACCCAACCCACATCTCGTATAGATATAGCCCAAGCATACACATATATTCCCTCTACATCAAAAATTACAAAAAACATCGCAATTAAGTAAAATTTAACAGAGAATTGTATTCTAGCATTCCCTATAGATTCAATTCCCGATTCAAATGGCACATTTTTAGAACGTGCACTTGAACGTCCTCCCAGAAAATATCCACAGAACAACATAAAAACACATAAAAATAAGGCACCAACTATAAATGTTATTAAACCCCAATGATAAGTATCACACAAATTATATACCTGCTTTTTTTGTTATTGAATACTACATTTACATCAAACTATAAGTTTGACTACTATGAAATATAAACATCAAATTTTTACTGTCACGTTTCATTAAAAATGCACGCATGACGACGTACTTAATCATTTATTTCATGAATTTATGAAACTATTTACTATTAGCTATTTTAATTGGGTACAAGTTAAAATTAAAAATGATATAAAACCCCACACATACAGCATCATACAACACTGTTGATGATATGATTACTGTATAGTATACAGTAATCAGTCTATCCCTGCCAGGATATATATAGCGATCATAAGTATAGAATCTAAATGAAATCAACTAAAATTCAATATACTACTACTATCATTCTTTCAAATATGCATTTTCCAAATTAATAATCACAAAACCATAGAAAACCAATTTCTCTAAATTTATTTCATTAATTAATTTACTACCAATCTTCTGACACATACAATTTATATACAACTAAAATATCTGACGACCTAAAATCATTAGTTTTTAATTCTCTATTTTCTACTTATATTAGTATTAAATAATTAATATAAAACTACTTACTGACAAGAACACCCAAGACCATCACTTCCTAGCACTGATCAGCATATACATATACACCAAAAATATAAATTCATAACTATTACATTATATTTCTCATAATTGGACTGACAGTATGAAAGGATCCAAATACTAAAATGCAATCATCAAATGATGCATCTAACACAGCTTGATTCCAAGCATCTAATATATTACTAAATCTCTGAACATTGTAATTCAGCAAACAATCAGATAGTTCTATAGAACTCGCAGAAAAAGGAACATTTAAATCAGAACAATACCAGACGTCGACTAAATAACTTAAACAACATATAGTCCCTTGAATGTCCTTATTTTTTAACATTCCTATGACCATTCTCACTTTACCTGTCCTTCTTAAAAGAATAACAGCTAATCGTTTAGTTAAATAATTAGCAGCATGAGGATTATGCCCTACATCTAATATTACAAGCGGTCTACGAGTAACTATTTGAAAACGTCCTGGCAACGTAGCTACTTGCAACCCATGGCTTATTGCTGTTTTATCGACCAAAAAAGGCAACCAATATAATACACTTAATGCTGTAGCGGCATTTTCTATTGGGATTATAGGTAACGGTAAATCATATAATAATCTATAATAATTAGAGCGCGCCCACCAAATCCACTTATTTCCATAAACACGAAAATTCCAATCGCGCCCACGCACAAACAATATTGCTCCGCAATATTGTGCCATTTTGAGTGCAACCATTGGAAAACAACTGTCACCAATTACTGCTGGTTTATTAAAACGAAAAATACCTGATTTTTCCTGTGCAATCATATCACGGTTTATACCTAAAAAATCAGTATGATCTATTGCAATATTAGTAATTACAGAAATATCAGGGTTGACAACATTTGTAGCGTCTAATCTACCACCTAATCCAACTTCAAGAATAACTAAATCTAATTTAGCTCGCTTAAATATATATAAAGCAGACAAAGTAACAAATTCAAAATAAGTTAGTGCAATTTGATGACGTGCGGACTCTATAACAGATAATGCTTCGATATGCGTACTATCTGGAAGCTCTTTTCCACAAATTCGAATCCGTTCATTGTAAGAAAGTAGATGAGGAGAAGTATATAAACCAACCGTATTATTATTATTTAATAATATAGTCTCTAATAAACAACATGTAGTACCCTTACCATTTGTACCTCCAACTAGTATAACATACTCTGCAGGATGTATTAAGTCAAGATCAGTAGCTATTTTTCGTACCCTATCAAGATTTAAATCAATTAATACATGACTTAAAGATTCAATATAATGCAGCCATTTTCCCAGAGATGATTGCGGGGTAGGAGTACGAAAAATTTTATTCATATTTTACAACAATTTTAATTATTGTAGTATTTTTACAATGGATATAAATTAATAAAAATATAAGTATCTATTTAACACAATGTCTGTAATCAACTTTTGGTATTGGTTGTTGAGTTAACTTGGCTAATAACCCTGCTACTTTAAATCGTAAATCTGGTCTACGCACAATTAGATCAATGGATCCTTTTTCCAACAAAAATTCACTACGTTGAAATCCTAACGGTAATTTTTCTCGAACTGTTTGCTCAATAATCCTAGGCCCAGCAAATCCTATAAGTGCTTTTGGCTCAGCAATATTCAGATCTCCTAACATGGCTAAGCTAGCGGATACTCCTCCCATAGTAGGATTAGTTAAAACAGAAATATATGGTAAACATCGATTATGTAAATTAGCTAACGCAGCACTAGTCCTTGCCATTTGCATTAAAGACATAAGGGCTTCTTGCATACGAGCACCACCACTTGCAGTAAAACAAACTAACGGACACCTAATTTTTAAGGCTTGATTTACTGCATGCACAAAACGAGCTCCCACTACAGAAGACATCGATCCACCAATAAAAGCGAATTCAAAAGAAGCAGCAATAATCTTCATACCATATAAAGTACCCTGCATAACTATTAATGCATCTTTTTCTTTTGTTATTTTTTGAGCCGAAATTAAACGATCTTTATATCTTTTGGAATCTCTAAACTTTAAAATATCTTTAGGTTCAAATTCACTTCCTAATTCAGATGTACTTCCTTGATCTAAAAAAGAAAATAAACGTACCCTTGCTGCGATTCTCATGTGATGATCGCATTTAGGGCATACTTCTAAATTACGTTCTAACTCTTTTTTATATAATAATTGGCCACAATTATCACATTTAGTCCATATCCCTTCTGGAATATTTATTTTTCGGGTAGGTATAATGGCGCTTTTATTAAAAATTCGTTCAATCCAACTCATTTTTAACCTTTAAATTTTTAATGAAATTCAACATACTTAACATATACTCATATGCTGTAAATATTAATCATTCCATATTCAAAAATTATTTATAAAAAATAAACACATTATAAAATATAGATCAATAAAACCACCGCCTCATTGAGGGTAGTATAGTATGTCGAATACATGATATATATATATATATATAATTATTTTCATAGACATATTCTACGAAATATTATAAAAGTAATTCAATCGCATGAAGACATCTTATAAAAATCATTATAAATATGTAGTTTATTTCTTATTAATAACATATATTCACAAAAATATACAAACTGTAAAATATTTATGTGTACCACAGTTCTTCTATGAAAGAAGAAGGGATAGAAAAATATGAAGGATATTTAACTTCCACCAAATATAAACCATTAGCTGGAGCTGTTACACCAGCTAGTGATCTATTGCAATTTTTTAACAACTCTGCAATCCATGTTTCTGGCTGCTCCCCACAACCGACTTTAACTAGACTACCTACAATATTTCGTACCATATGATACATAAAAGAATTAGCTTTAACATCTATCACAATACATTGACCTTTACGTATGATACGTATGTGATACAATTTTCTCCGCGCTGAATATGACTGACACCCTGCGGCACGAAACGAAGAAAAATCATTTTCTCCTAATAAATACTGAGCAGCATCACACATTCTATTGATATCTAAATATTTTTTATAATGCCAAGTTTTTCTAAATAACAAAGCAGATCGTATACAACTATTATTGATTATATAACAATAACGGCGAGAAATAGCGCTAAAACGAGCATGAAAGTCTTTATTTACTAGTCTAGCCCAACGTACACAAATACTGGACGGCAAATAACGATTCATACCCAATGTCCAAGCCGATTTTGAACGCCGAGAATAAGTTTCAAAATGAACAACCTGTCCCAAAGCGTGTACTCCAGAATCGGTTCGCCCCGCGCAAAATACCGTTACTGACTCATCTGTTATTTTTTTTACAGCGTTTTCTATATAACTCTGGATACTTGGCGCATCTCTTTGTCTTTGCCAACCGCAGTACCAAGACCCATCGTATTCAATGCCTAAAGCTAATTTTGCATACATTACAATTTTTATTCAGATGATGAATCTATATGAGATTAATACTGTTTACACAAATTCTAATTAAATATAAAAATACATAATTGATATTTTATATTAACAAAACACAATACATACACACACAACACAATCTAATTAAATTCAATAACGATGAAACCACAAAACACAATGCCTCATAATCTATATCTTCAAGATAAAAAATATCGTAAAATCAGTGCATAATGATTACTCATGAAAAATCAATATATCGCATCTCATTCTTATCAACAAAAAAAGATGAGGACTCATCGAGTCTACATAAAAGTAGATATACCTAACTCAGAATACAATACGTTGCATGTAAAACACTTTTTCAATACATATAGACAATATCCTTAAAAATACTTGTATATAAATTCTTTACCCTAAAAAATAACTCATAACCCACCCAATATGCATTACTAGTTTTCAACTAGTAAACATGGACATAATACAATATATATATATATATATATATATTTATACACAACATACATTAAAACCTAACTTAGTTAATATTTCATTATTAGAATCTATGTATGTTTCTACGCATAATGCAGACCACTCTCTACGAGCTAAATAGTGTTTACGAATCTTGTCAAATCCTCCTGATATAGCAGCAAATCGCCTTAACATAATGTCATCATATTGTATGTTATACACAAATTTAACCAATTTATATAACAGCATTTCATCTATTTCTTGCTGCACTTTTAAATAATGAATCACAGAAGGATTTAACACAGATAAATTAACTACATTAAAAATATTAAAAAAATTACAGTATGCATTATATATTTGTACAATACTGCGTGTTTTGCTTTCAGTAGAGTATCCAGCAATGTGAGGCGTTCCTATATCCACATAAGATAACAAAGGTAAAGATAATTCTGGTTCTGTTTCCCATACATCCAATACCACATTCAATTTTTTACCGTTTTCTAAAACTTTTAGTAAGGCATTATTATCTATTACAGAACCTCGGCAAGTATTAATTAAAACACGATTAGAAGGCAACGCCTCTAAGACATCAATATCAACCATATGCCATGTAGGATAATCTCCGTAATAAATTAAAGGAGTGTGAAAAGTTAAAATATCTGCTTCAGCAACTAATGTTTCAAAAGACTTCCAAGGTTTACTTGAGTTTATTTTTTCTAATGGCGGATCGCACAACAAAGTATGTATACCAAAGTTACGTAATCTCTTATTCAATAAACTACCAATATGTCCTACCCCAACAATTCCAACAATTTTATCGCGTAAAAAGAATCTACCGCGCTGCGCCAACCAAAGTAATGCTGAAAAAACATATTCTACTACTGCTACAGCATTGTTTCCGGGGGCGTCAACGAAATTAATTCCATATTTTTTTAAATAATTTTGATCAATATGATCAACTCCAGCAGTTGCAGTACCCACAAATTTTACAGAACTATTATCTAATAATAATTTATTGACTTTTGTCACTGAACGTACTATCAAAATATCTATATTTCTTACATCTTTATCAGAGATAACACGTCCTTCACACATTGTCACTGTGTTATGTAAACCAAATAATTTATAAATATGTGGTATATTTTTATCAGCCAAAATTCTCAAATTAATCCTCCAAACAAATTACTATATATAAAGATTAAAATAATTATAATAACTATTCACCGCGCTTGCATGATTTCGTCATAGCTGATCACATAAATATAATATAAATTTAAACCTCAATGTCTCTGAATATACATGATTACAATCATATATGTATTTTATATGTATAAAATACATATATGACACTAAACCCTATATAACCAAAATATTGACAAAACATTTAGGAATATTTACTCATAATCAATGTAGCATTTGTTCCTCCGAACCCAAAACTATTAGTCATGGCTGTTTTCAATTTACGATAAACAGGATTATTAACAATAATTCTCATATTTTTCATATATGGATCTAAATGATCAATATTAATACTTGGAGCGATAAAATTATGTTTTAACATTAATAAAGTAAAAATAGTTTCATGAACTCCAGCGGCACCTAATGAATGACCGGTCATTGACTTAGTAGAAGAAAAAGAAGGATGTTGATCACCAAAAATCTCACGAATAGCCCAAATCTCTTTAATATCACCTATTTGAGTGGATGTACCGTGTACATTAAGATAATCTATTGAACCGCTAACATCTCTTAATGCCATTTTCATACATCGAATTGCTCCTTCTCCAGAAGGAGCAACCATGTCACATCCATCAGACGTAGCTCCATACCCAACAATTTCTGCATAAATATATGCCCCACGACTTAAAGCATGCGTTAACTCTTCTATTACAACTATCCCTCCGCCTCCCGCAATTACGAATCCATCTCGATTAATGTCATAAGGACGAGACGCTTTCTCTGGTGTCATGTTATACTTCGTGGATAATGCACCCATAGCATCAAATTCACAAGCCATTTCCCAGCATAATTCTTCTCCGCCTCCAGCAAAAATAATAGATTGCTTTCCTGATTGAACTAATTCAACCGCATTTCCAATACAATGTGTAGATGTAGAACAAGCAGAGCTGATAGAATAACTGACCCCGCGAATTTTAAAAGAAGTAGCCAAGCATGCTGATACGCCTGAAGCCATAGATTTAGTTACCATATAAGGGCCCACTCCTCTCAAACCACGCAAACGCATTCCATTAGATCCAGAAACTTGATTACGTGGAGATCCCCCTCCAGATCCGACAATCAATCCTGTTTGATCATTAGAAACCATACCTGCAGATAATCCAGAATCTATTATGGCCTGTTCCATAGATAAATAAGTATAAATAGATGCATCACTCATAAAACGAGCAATCTTGCGATCAATTAATCCTGATGTATTAAGTTTAATATTACCCCAAACATGACTACGCATGCCAGATTCTTCTAATTCTTGAGAAAAAGTGACTCCAGATTTACCACTTTTTAAAGCAACCAAAACTTCATTCTGATTATTTCCAATACTTGATATAATCCCTAAACCAGTGATAACAGCGCGTTTCATTTTTTTAATATACCTCATGATAATAATGTTTTGTAATATCAAAATCGCACTAAACCTTAAACATATCCATCTAAAATGTTGAATTGTACGGTAAAAATTATTAACATAAGAAATAACTCAATAAATTTAAAGACCAAATTATTACTTATATAAATATTGTAAAAGAATATTCTACTGATCTTCAGATATATATCTCCTTAAATCATGATCTAACATACAAAAACTGCATTATTTTACGATTTAATGGTTATTGATACCATCATGATATATGACAGTATCAATTACATACTAATATAATTCATATATAATACGATTTAATCATCAAAGCATACTATTTCAAAATAAATAACACTACATCTCACAAAACAAAAATCGTAACACATTTATGAAAAATATAAATACAACAATTATAGTTCACTAAAAACATAAACATATATTTATAACCGGTACTGATTTTAAACCAAAACGTTGTATTGATTACACAGCATATTCAATGCAATTGAATTGAATATGCATAAATTAGTAAATTTAATAAATTAAAATCAACATATAACTACAACAAAGTACAAAATCATATGTCAAATTTATATACATTCGGTCAATAAACATCGCTTATACACATAATTACACGGTAACCATTCTCATATTTACATTTATTAAGCTAGCTATAACACCAATATTACTATATATACATATCTACGCATAAATTATAAAAATATAGTACTTTAATTGTCTTAATGAAACAAATTACACTCTCAAATACAATAACTTTACAAGATTTATATATGAATATAATCACAGGAATTACAATTTATGAAGAATGCAACTAAAGAAACACTGACAGAAATTCATACTATATTAGACATATTACGTTGGAGTGGCAGTCAATTTAATGCCAACCCAATTTTTTATGGACATGGTACTAGTAATTTTTGGGACGAAACATTACATTTAATACTACCTAGTTTATATTTACCTATAAATATTCCAACCCAAATATACCAAGCTCGTTTAACCTCGAGAGAGCGCTCTAAGATAATCAAACTAGTTAACTATCGCATCAATAAACGCATACCAGTCCCTTACTTAACTTATCAAGCATGGTTTTGTGGTTTAAAATTTTATGTAGATAAACGAGTATTTATTCCTCGTTCTCCAATTGGAGAGTTAATTACATCATGTTTTAATGATCTGTTACCCCATTACCCATATCGTATTCTTGACATAGGCACCGGCAGTGGATGTATTGCTGTTGCAATTGCTATAATTTACCCAAAATCCGAAGTAGATGCAGTAGATATTTCTATAGATGCATTAACAGTAGCTGAACACAATATAAAATTATATAATTTAGAACATCGTGTTTTCCCTATCCATTCCGATTTATTTAGCAATTTACCACAATTAAAATACGATCTAATCATAACTAACCCTCCTTATGTAAAGAATTCAGATATATATAAATTACCAAAAGAATTTCATTATGAACCTATGATATCATTATCTGCAGATAATGATGGATTAAAGATAATTCAAAAAATATTAATGAAGGTTATAGATCATTTAAATATAAATGGAATTTTAATATGCGAAGTAGGTAGTACTAAAATGGCATTAATAGAGCGTTATCCAAATATACCATTTCGTTGGTTGCATCTTTCTAACGGAGGAGAAGGTGTATTTATGTTAACTTATAAACAATTATTATCTTTTAACAACACTGAATAATCAACAATTAAGGAAATTTTAATAATGGCTGGGAATAGTATTGGGCAATTTTTTAGAGTTACAACATTTGGAGAATCACATGGATCTGCATTAGGTGGTATTATTGACGGAGTACCCCCAAACCTTCCTTTGACAGAAAACGATCTACAGCACGATCTAGATCGTAGACGTCCGGGTTCTTCTCGTTATACTAGTCAGCGATCAGAATTAGATACGGTAGAAATTTTATCTGGTGTTTTTAATGGAAAAACAACGGGCACTAGTATAGGATTAATCATTAAAAATACTGATCATCGACCTCAAGATTACGAAAACATAAAAAATCTATACCGACCTGGACATGCTGATTATACTTATGAAAAAAAATATGGTTTTAGAGATTACCGTGGCGGAGGACGTTCTTCAGCACGTGAAACAGCAGTACGAGTCGCAGCAGGAGCTGTTGCTAAAAAATATTTATTTAATAGAAAAAAGATAAAAATTCGTGGATTCTTAGCACAAATGGGCAATATTCATTGTAATTTAAAAGATTGGCAGCAAATCAATAACAATCCATTCTTTTGCCCTGATGTTGAACAATTAACTGCATTAGATACATTAATAAATAATTTACAAAAATCTGGAGACTCTATTGGCGCAAAAATAACAGTAATAGCAGAAAATATACCAATTGGTTTAGGTGAACCTGTATTCGATCGACTTGATGCTGATTTAGCTCATGCATTGATGAGTATTAACGCAGTAAAAGGCGTAGAAATTGGGGACGGATTTTCGGTTATTACTAAACGTGGTAGCGAACATCGAGACGAAATGACATTAGATGGATTTGACAGCAACAATGCTGGAGGAATATTAGGAGGAATTAGCAATGGCCAACCAATAATCATGCATATAGCCATTAAACCAACCTCAAGCATAACAATACCAGGAAAAACCATTACATGCGAAAATGAAGAAACACACGTAGTTACTATAGGACGACATGATCCTTGCATAGGAATTAGAGTAGTACCCATAGCAGAGGCTATGGTGGCTATTGTTATAATGGATCATCTACTTAGACAACGCGCACAATGTGAAAAAATATAATAAGAATCCAAACTCAATATAGGATCAAACTAAAAAATAAATACATGTATGTTTGCTAAACACCACGCACAATAACTTTACAAACATTCACCCAAAATAGAGTCATAGACAGATATAACGTTATGTATGCTAAAGCAATAAAATCATTTTTAATACATTTTATATTTCAAAACAATTCTATACAATATGTATCTGTCTTTATATATAAAGACATCTATTTTTTGGGTATCCAAAAAAACGCACAAATAACCTATATGGATCTATATAGAATGTAATAATAATTTTTAATGAATATATGTGTGATATGACAATAAGTCTTCGTAGTTAAAAGGACATAACGAGCCTCTCCTAAAGGCTAATTGCAGGTTCGATTCCTGTCGAAGACATACAGTTATATATAATCATAATACAATCATATTATTATCGATCATTAAATACACTCAAATAAGTGTATAACACAGTATCGAATATGGTCTTTTTTATTAAATTTACAACTTTAAAATAGATATTTTCCATACCATAACTTCCTATTAAATAGGATATATACGATTGTAAGATATATTTACGTGATAAACACATAAAGATAAACAATTAATAATTACATATTTCTATAAAATAAAGACAAACAGTTTATAACTAATATTTTACCCTTACATATAAATCTATAAAGCGTTTTATTTAATTAAATTAAAACGAATTTTTAATAATCACAACAACACACATAATGAACCGCTACGCGGTAAACAGAAAATTTTTAAAACAATCAACTTACATTAATTTATTGACTTATCAAATAATAATGCCAATTAATAAATATATATTCAAAATTATTACTACTATTGTTATTAACCAACCAACTAATTTAATCCATAAAGAATTCACCAATTCATTCATTAGTTTAACATCTCCAGTGAATACTAACAATGGTATTAACGCAAGTGCAATTCCAAAACTAAGTAACACTTGACTCATTATTAAGATACGTGTGGAATCAATTCCAAAAGAAATAACTATAAATGACGGCAACATGGTAATAACACGGCGTAACAACAAAGGAATATGAAAACGAACAAAGCCTTGCATGACTACTTGACCCGCCAAAGTACCTACTACTGTTGAAGATAATCCAGCTGCTGTTAAACTTAAACCGAAAACTATAGCAGCAGTATGATTTAACAAAGGAGACAATGTTAAATAAGCTTCATCTAAATTGGAAATACCAGTATATCCGCCATAATGAAACACCGCCGCTGCAGTAGCCATCATAGATAAATTTACAAAGCCAGCAATAGTCATTGCGATTGCGACATCCAATTTTGTAGAAGAATATCGCTCCGATCTACTTGCAGTTATACCACCATCTTGAGTAAGAGAAGAATGTAAATAAATAACATGCGGCATAATTGTAGCACCTAACACTCCTGCTGACAAAAATACTGCTTCTTTATTTGGAAGTATTGGAAGTAACATACTCATACCTAACATAATAAACTTAGGTTTTGAATAAAAAAGTTCAATAACATAAGCAATTGCAACAAAAAATAACAAACCTCCCACAACAAATTCTAATGGTTTCTTTCCATATCTTTGTAAAGTTAAAATTAAAAAAGTCATCAATCCCGTTAATAACGCGCCTTGTAATAAAGATATACCGAGCAATATTTTAAATCCAATAGCAGCTCCAATAAATTCTGCTAAGTCTGTAGCCATAGCAATAATTTCAGCTTGAATCCAATACATCCATACTACTGATCTTGGAAATTGATCTCGAATATGTTCTGCCAAATTCTTACCAGTAGCAATACCTAATTTTGCAGAAAGTAATTGAATTAGCATAGCCATTATATTTGCCCATACCACAACCCACAGCAACTGATAACCAAAAGTAGCTCCGGCTTGTATATTAGTTGCAAAATTTCCAGGATCGATATATCCAATAGCAGCGATAAAAGCAGGACCAAGTAACGCGAATTTGATTTTTCTTGTAGAACGACGTTCCGCTACTGAATTTCGCTCATTTAGCATACTAACAATCCTCATAGAATCGTCTTATTCGAGCTTATTTTATATACTTAAATAAAAATTATTGTACTATAATGGGTATATATGATTAACGATCGAATTTGAAGATCTAATTCACTATAGATGGTTACGTTTTAGAATATAAACAAGTATAGCATAGGCTAACTTTTTTAAATTATATTTTTTAAAATCCATTAATTATCTTTTAGTAACTACGATTCTATAATGTACCAATAGAGTTTTCATTGAATTATAAGGTCTACAACTAACTTTATTTAATTTATGTTTTATATAGAATAATGCAAACAATTTCTATAAATATTGATGGAGTAAAGATTGTGTCTCGCATTTTTCATTTTATCTTAGGATTTACTGCAATAGTAATTCTGTCACTAATTGCCAGTAGTAATCCAAAAAACATTCGTGTACGCTTTATTTTTCAAGTATTAATAATAGAAATTCTATTTGGATATTTTATTTTACATTCCCAATTAGGGTCAAATTTTATACAAAAATTATGTGCTTTGTTCAATACACTGTTAATTTTTGCATCAGAAGGGACAAACTTTGTCTTTGGAGGAATGCACGCACAAGGATTAGCTACTTTTTTCTTAAATATACTTTGTCCAATAATTTTTATTTCCGCGCTAATTGGTATTTTACAATATACTAATATACTAATATTTTTTATTCGAATACTTGGAACCATTTTATCAAAAATTAATGGTATGGGAAAATTAGAATCTTTTAATGCCGTCAGTTCATTGATCTTAGGGCAATCTGAAAATTTTATAGTATATAAAAATATTATAGGAAAAATACCTGCACCCCGAATGTATACTATGGCAGCAACTGCCATGTCTACAGTGTCTCTCTCCATAATTGGCGCCTATATGACCATGCTAGCTCCAAAATATGTTGTAGCGGCATTAATATTAAATATGTTTAGTGCTTTTATTATATTATCATTACTTAATCCTTATGTAGTAGACAAAGAAAGAGATCTAGACATCACCGACTTCTATATCAAGAACCAAAATATTTTTGAAATTATAGGAGAATATATTTTAATTGGATTCAAAATAGCTGTTACTGTTGCTGCAATGTTGATAGGGTTTATTGCTCTTATTTCCGCTCTTAATTTAACATTTAAAATATTATTTAATACATCTTTACAAGAAATTTTAGGATATATTTTTTTTCCTTGCGCTTGGATTATAGGTATACCTATTGATGAAATACTACCAGTCAGCAGTATCATGGCAACTAAATTAATTTCTAATGAATTTATTGCAATTATAAACTTACAAACCATTTCTAGTGATTTATCACCTCAAACTGTAGGAATAGCATCAGTTTTCTTGGTTTCATTTTCTAACTTCTCGTCTATTGGTATTATTGCAGGTGCTATTAGAGGGCTTAATGAAACACAAGGTAATATGATTTCACGATACGGATTTAAACTAATATATAGCTCCACACTTATCAATATGCTGTCTGCCTCAGTAGTCGGTTTACTTATATAATGATTATTACTAACAATTAAATGATACATCAAGATATTTTGATATTATTTAGAGATGGAAGGTGCTAATAATCTAAATTGCATAAAGCAAACAATTTTTTATTAATACAATCAAAATACAATCGCGTAACACAAAAAATAAAACACAAATACGCATACATTAATATTATGTAATTAAAAAATCATATATAATAATATAAAAAAAAGAAATGGAGCTAAGCGGGATCGAACCGCCAACCTCTTGCATGCCATGCAAGCACTCTCCCAGTTGAGCTATAGCCCCGCCGTTATAAATCTCCTCTGTTTCTCTGTTTTATACAATCATAATCCTCGGTGACATTTTTACACTTTTGTGAATAATAATAACTATTAAAACGCTATATTACATACAATACAACTTAATATGATAATTAAAAGCCAGCATACGAACAGCAGGTTTTTTTGTGTTTCTACCTAATACTATATTGAAATATAGCGTACAGCCTGATCAATGCGCTCTAATACACGAGACTGACCAATTGCATGTATGGTGATACTGAGCGTTGGAGAGCAATCTGTTCCAGTTAATGCTACACGAAGTGGCATACCTATTTTATCTATGCTGGTATTAAATTTATTGACAGTTTCTATAATTATCGATTTAATAATCTCTGGCGTCCAATCAACTACATTGCTAAATTTTTTTCTTAAAAATTTTAATGGCGTTATCGCAACAGGTTTTAAATAATCCTTAGCTACCTTATTATCGAATAAATCAAAATCTATATAAAAATATAGACAATTATTTGCAATTTCTTTTAATGTACGTGAACGTTTTGCAAATAATTTTATTATATCAGTTAATTTTGGACCATTTTGTATATTAATTTTTTGTTGATGCATATGCCATGATAAATGTGAAGCTACATAGTCTATTGGTAAATGATTAATATAATAATGATTCAACCAAAGTAATTTTTCAAAATTTAAAATGCTAGGAGATTTACTAATTCTGCTCAAATCAAAATATTTTGTCATTTCTTCAATGCTAAAAATTTCTTGATCTCCATGCGACCATCCTAATCTTACCAAATAATTAAGTATTGCTTCAGGGAGAAACCCATCATTACGATATTGCATAATACCTAATGTTCCACAGCGTTTTGATAGTTTTTTTAAATTATTATCTAATATCATTGACACATGAGCATACGTTGGTATTGGAGCTTGCAATGCTTTTAAAATATTAATCTGACGTGGAGTATTATTAATGTGTTCTTCACCTCGTATGATGTGAGTAATTTGCATATCCATATCGTCTATTACAACACAAAAATTATATGTTGGAGACCCATCGGCGCGACGAATAATTAGATCATCTAATTCTTTATTATTAAATTTAATTGTGCCTCTGACTTGATCATGAAATATTACTACGCCTTCCTGAGGATTACAAAAACGTACCACATGAGAACTAATACAAGAATTATGTATAGCTGTAGACCTAAAACGACAGTAGCCATCATATTTCGGTTTTTCTCCGTTTTTTATTTGATTTGATCGCAACGATTCTAACCTTTCTGATGAACAGAAACACTTATAAGCCATATCATGTTGAATCATATAACTTATTATACTATTATAACGACTAAACCTATCCGTTTGAAAATAAGGGCCTTCATCCCAATTTAAACTAAGCCAATTCATCCCCGCAACAATCAGCTCAACCGTATCATCTATAGAGCGTTGCGAGTCAGAATCTTCTATACGTAATAAAAATTTACCGCCTTGCTTTCGAGCAAACAACCAAGAATATAAAGCAGTACGAATATTTCCAATATGTATGGAACCTGTAGGACTAGGTGCGAATCGAGTTTTAATATTCATAAAAATTAAGTACCTGACTGTAGATAATCATTAAATTTGCATTTAAGTCAATACAAAATGAAATTTGATTTCACATTAATAAAATACAATTAAAAATCTCTATTTTTATAAAAACCCATTGACTCGTATCAATGAATCCATATAATTCAATTCAACAGAAAAGGTGATTAGCTCAGTTTGGCAGAGCATCTCCCTTACAAGGAGAGGGTCGGCGGTTCGAGTCCGCCATCACCTATTTTATTGTTCCAAATTTTAATTGGGGTCGTTAGCTCAGTTGGTAGAGCAGTTGACTTTTAATCAATTGGTCGCAGGTTCGAATCCTGCACGACCCAAAAATGTTTATTTTTAATCACACTAATATAATTTAGTCAATTACTGAATAATCATCCCAGTACCCACTACCTCTGAACCAAAGCACTCTGTTTTTAAATAAATGTATTTAAAAACAGATGCAAACAATAAAAACTCTCTTAGAACGATTAACATGTATTCACCTCTCAATTTAAATGCGCACCCTTTTGATTATTAATCCATGGATATTTCCTAATACACACAGCTCTCATTCTAACATACCCAATAATTTTTAATCTTTTAAATTCCTCATTTTCATGTAATAACATTTAACTGAATACCAATAGCCGGATCAATTAAATCTTGAATATTTTTTAAATTATCTGGATTTCTGAAAAAATGATATATGTTATTAGCTATAATTGGCCCTACATATTTCAAATTTGATAATGATTGCAAATCAGCGGCGCGCAAATTTTCTATGCTTTTATATGCAATAGCTAAATTACTAGCTACTGTTTCGCCTACACCATAAATACCTAGTGCATATATAAAACGAGCCAAAGTAATGTTTTTGGAATCCTCGATGGACCTTAATAAACGCTCAATACTTTCTAAACCCAATCCCTCTAAACAAAGTAACTTATTTTTATTTAAACGAAAAACATCAGATGAAGTAAATATTAAACCTTGATCAACTAATTGATCAATCATTCTATTTCCCATTCCATAAATATTCATTGCTTTTCTAGAAACAAAATGCTCAAGTGTTGCCTTGCGTTGAGCAAGACATGCTAATCCAGCCGTGCAGCGCAATACTGATTGATTGTGCCACGTTTTAACACGAGACCCACATACCGGACAAAATCGTGGTAATTCTACAATTTTTACATGATCGGTGCGTTCTGATAAAATTACTTCTACAATTTTAGGAATTACGTCGCCAGATCTTTGTATACGAACTGTATCCCCAATCATTAATCCAAGCCTTTTAACTTCATTGATGTTATGCATGTTTACTTTGCTAATTGTAACATCAGAAATTACAATAGGCTCTAAATAAGCTATTGGGGTAATAATACCTGTTCGTCCAACTTGGAAAATTACATTATTCACTTTAGTAGAACTTGTTTCCGAAGGAAATTTATAAGCAATAGCCCAATGAGGCGCCCTAGATCCACAACCTAATTTATTTTGATATGCGCAACTATTTACCTTAATAACTATTCCATCAATGTTAAATTCCAAATTGGATCGTATTGTTTTTATATAAGAATAATATTCCAATACTTTATCAACTCCGCTAATTACACGAATATAATTATTAATTGGTAAACCCCAATTTTTGCATAATTGTAATCGTTCCCAATGACTATCTGGCAATTCATTTTCTCCACAATAATTACTAATACCATAACAACAAAAACTTAATGGGCGTGTGGCTGTAACACTAGGATCTAACTGACGCAACGAACCAGAAGCAGCATTTCTCGCATTAGAAAAAGGTTTGTTACCTTGTTGTATCGTTATTTTGTTCAATTGTAAAAAACATAATTTAGATATAAATACTTCTCCTCTGATTTCTAATAAATATGGTAAGTTACCATATTTATCAACATCAATTTTTAAATACATGGGTACTGCGCGAATAGTGCTTATATTTTCAGTAACATCCTCCCCAATTTTACCATCTCCTCGAGTTGCCGCATAAATTAATTTCCCCTTCTTATACAATAAACTAACTGCCACCCCATCTATTTTTAATTCACAACAATATGACATCATATGATTTGCATGAAGTTTAATTTGTATGCGTTTATCAAATGACAATAATTGAAACGATGCAACGATACTATTTAAAGATAGCATTGGCACCTTATGGTATATTTTTTTAAAATTATATTGAGACACACCTCCTATACGTTGGGTAGGAGAACTTTCTGCAATCAAATGCGGGTAAATTTGTTCTAAATGACTTAATTTTGCTAACGTCGCATCATACTTTTCATCAGATACTGCAGATTCATTTTTTGTATAGTATAAATATTCCCAATAACGCAATTTTTTTCTTAATTTTTGTATTTTTTGTTTAGCAAATTTCATAATATAGATATCCCAATTATATTGGGTTGCGATAATTAATTCATATTTAAAATCATTATTTTCATTTACATATGATTTAATATTTTATGATAAAAATATCTTCAAACATACAGTTGTTTTATGTAATCACTGTTTAAATATCAACAATACCAAGTTAATTTTTTTATAAATTATTTATATCAACAGATAACATCAATATTATTAAATATTGAATATACGTCTATAATTAATGCATGATAGTTAATTTCATTCTAATATTTACATCAGAATCAAAAAAACTTATATTTTTATTTGATCCAAACTATATTTAAAAGATATTCTATATCACAAACCCATCATTGTAGTGTTGCATAACACTTGAGGAATATTAAATATGTATAAAATTTATCAAGATAATTCTTATACTATTGGTCATACTCCATTAGTCCGTCTTAATAATATTGGAAATGGTCATATCACTGTTAAAATTGAATCTAGAAATCCTAGCTTTAGTGTTAAATGTCGCATTGGAGCTAATATGATTTGGGATGCAGAAAAAAGAAACTTATTAAAATTAGATACGAGACTTATAGAAGCAACGAGTGGTAATACTGGAATTGCTCTAGCTTACGTAGCGGCCGCGCGACATTACAAATTAACTCTAACCATGCCGGAAACCATGAGCGTTGAACGTCTTAAATTAATTAAAGCTCTAGGAGCCGAAATTATATTAACAAAAGGATATGATGGAATGAAAGGAGCTATTGCTAAAGCAGAAGAAATTGTTGCTGATGATCCTAAACATTATTTATTATTGCAACAATTTAGCAATCCTGCAAATCCAGAAATTCATGAAAAAACCACAGGACCGGAAATTTGGAATGACTCGGGTGGACAAATAGATGTATTTGTAGCTGGTGTTGGTACAGGAGGTACTATCACTGGAGTTGGGCGATTTTTCAAACATACAAAAAAAAATAAAAAAATTATTATCGTGGCAGTAGAACCAGAAGAATCTCCAATCATTACCCAGACATTATCTGGGCAAAACATAAAACCAGCACCACATAAAATACAAGGTATTGGCGCTGGTTTTATTCCAAAAAATCTCGACTTAACTTTAATTGATCATGTAGAAACAGTAAGCATAGACGCAGCTATTAGCTACGCTAAACATTTAATGGAAAAAGAAGGAATTTTAGCTGGAATTTCTTCAGGCGCCGCATTAGCAGCAGCGGTACAACTACAAAAAAACAAAGCCTATGCTGATAAAAATATAGTAGTTATACTTCCATCATCTGGTGAACGATATTTGAGTACTGTATTGTTTTCAAAGTTATAAAAAATAAATTTTTATTTTCTATCAACATTCAAAAAAAATAGAAAACATTCATATAAGGTGTTTTCTATATTTATTTTTACATAGATACAAACAATTTATATATTTTATTTATTGCAGAATTTATAAAAATATTGAATTAATTACATTATGTAAATAGAATACTATCTTTTTAAGACATTAAAAAAATCAGGAGATCTAATGAAAAAATATCTTTAGTACATATTCTATTTTGAATGTGATATACATGAAAAAGAAACAAAAATTAATAGATTATTTATACATATGACTGTTTCATTCGTCTATGTTTCATCAATAAAAAATATTTAATTTTAGTACATTTACATGAGAATAATATTCTCACCATATTGTCAAATTAAATGGAGATAAAAATGTATCAAAAAGAAACTATAATCACTGCTTCCAATGGCTTACATACCCGTCCAGCTACTCAATTTGTAAAAGCAGCAAAAAAATTTAATTCTGAAATTACAGTAATCTCTAACGGAAAAAAAGCAAGCGCTAAAAGTTTATTTAAACTACAAACATTAGGTTTAAGCAAAGGATCTGTAGTTGTCATTTCTGCCGATGGCACTGACGCAGAACAAGCAGTACAACATTTAATCAAATTTATTACTGAACTTAAATAAATACAATATAATCAATCAATATTCGGATAATTATACTATTTATAACTCTAATGAAGGTAGAATTATGATTTCAGGAATTTCAGTATCACCTGGCATCGCCTTCGGAAAAGCGTTGCTATTACAAGAAAAAAAAATCCTCATCAATTTAGAAAAAATCAATATTGGTACTATTGAACAAGAAATCAATCGATTTCTTTCTGGACGCGCTGAAACTTCCAAGCAATTAAAAGAAATTAAAAATAAAGTAAAAAAACAATTAGATTCTAAAAAAGAAGCCATATTTGAAGGCCATATTATATTGCTAGAAGATGAAGAACTTGAACAAGACATTATTACTCTTATTAAAGAAGAATTATTCAGCGCTGATGCTGCTGTACATTCAGTAATTGAAACCCAAGCAAAAGCTTTAGAACAACTAGAGGACGAATATTTAAAAGAACGTGCTACTGATGTACGAGATATTGGAAATCGTTTATTAAAAAACATTCTAGGAATTCCAATTATTGACTTAAATGCTATTACTGAAGAAGTGATCATTATTGCGGTAGATCTGAGTCCATCAGAAACTGCACAATTAAATTTAAAAAAAGTTTTGGGATTTATTACTGATTCCGGAGGGAAAACTTCACACACCTCTATTATGGCGCGTTCTTTAGAGTTACCAGCCATCGTAGGAACTGGTACAATTACAAAAAAAGTATCCAATGGAGATTGGATAATACTCGACGCTTTAAATAATAAAATCTACATCAATCCAACCCCAAACATCATTAAAAATATAAATACATTAAAAAAGAAATATGTTTCTGAAAAATATGAACTAACTAAATTAAAGAATCTCCCAGCTATTACTCTCGACGGACGTCGAGTACGAATATGCGCTAATATCGGTACGATACACGATATAGTTAGAGCTAAAAAAAACGGAGCTGAAGGAATAGGATTATATAGAACTGAATTTTTATTTATGAATCGTAATTCATTTCCCACAGAAGAAGAACAATTTAAAGCTTATAAAAATGCAGCTGAATCCATGATTAACGAAGCTGTAATCATACGTATTATGGATATTGGAGGGGATAAAAGTTTGCCTTACATGCACCTCCCAAACGAAGAAAATCCATTTCTTGGATGGCGCGCAATTCGCATTATGTTAGATAGAAAAGATATATTACATACTCAATTACGCGCTATATTACGAGCTTCCTTTTTTGGTAAATTGCGCATAATGTATCCTATGATTATTTCAGTAGAAGAAGTAAAAACTTTAAATACAGAATTAAATTTTTTAAAAACACAATTACGTAAAGAAGGGAAAAAATTTGACGAAAATATTAAAGTAGGTGTCATGATCGAAACTCCTGCTTCTGCAATTATTGCTCATCATTTAGTTAAAGAAGTAGATTTCTTCAGTATTGGAACTAACGATTTAACTCAATATACACTTGCAGTAGATCGCGGCAACAAATTAATATCTCATCTATATAATCCCATATCCCCGTCTATTTTAATATTAATTAAAAAAGTAATTGAAGCGTCACATGCTGTAGGAAAATGGACAGCTATGTGCGGAGAAATGGCAGGAGATGAACGCACTACTCTACTATTACTGGGTATGGGATTAGATGAATTTAGCATGAGCTCCATATCTATTCCACACATAAAAAACATAATCCGTAACGCACATTATCACGATGCGAAAAAACTGGCGCAAAAAGCATTGAATTATTCAACCACAGAATCATTAATGCATTTACTTACGCATACACATGTATCAAATAATACACAAAAATTATAAAACTATTTTTTTATCACAATATCATCATGTTTATAAAAATATAATTTAACAATAAAAATTATTTTATAATTTTATAAATAAATCATCATATAGTTCATTAAAAAAATAAAAACCTAGTCCTATGCATTTTTTTATATATACACAAATAAAATAATCAGTAGAACGTATAAATAAAACAATGAATCAGCAATAATTTTTTCATTAGATATATATCTGCTTTTCAACATATTTTACAATCTGATTGCTCAGATAGATTGGCAGCACAAAATTCATAAATAAAAACCTAACTCTTATATACAACGATAAATATGAAAATATCAATTATCTGCACACACTATCCATACCAGCACCATGTGCTGAATCAACCATACATTAAAAACAATGCGTACTACTAATTACATAAGTCACAGAATCTTAAAAACATTAATTACAACACTATTTCCCCTGAATATAATCGTGCATTACGACCGCTTAAATAACAATATGCACCACATTCTGGAACACCAAAAATATCTTTGATCCCTAAAATTATAGTCAATAAATCTTGATGCCATCCTAAAGGCTCTACACTTAATTGCCAATAATAACCATGCAAACTGACATTCACAATCTTGGCTGGTAGCGGATAAAGGACATTATGCTCTTTACTTATATCCATCTCCCAAGGACGAAAAAATAATTCCACTTTTCCTTGTAAAGCCGGGATATATGATAAAGGCCAATGATAAGACCCAATAAATAATTCCGATCCACATACTACTCCTTGTAAACAATTAACTTCGCTTATAAACTCTAAAACAAAACGAGTAGCCGGCACACACCAAATGTCTTTAGGTGTGCCTATCTGCTCAATAACTCCTCGATTCATCACTACTATTCTATTAGCAACTTCCATAGCTTCTTCTTGATCGTGCGTAACAAAAACACTAGTAAATTTAAATTCATTATGCAACTTGCGAAGCCAACGACGTAATTCTTTTCTAACTTGTGTATCTAACGCACCAAATGGCTCATCTAACAGTAAAATTTCCGGTTCAATTGCTAAGGAACGAGCCAGAGCTACACGTTGCTTTTGACCTCCAGAAAGTTGAGTAGGATATCTATTTGCCAAACGTTCTAATTGAACCATGCTCAATAATTGCGTAACTTTTTTACTAATTATATGAGAATTTGGACGTTTATGGCGCGGCAACATTCTTATACCAAAAGAAATATTATCTGATACTGTCATATGACGAAACAAAGCATAATTTTGAAAAACAAAACCAACATGACGATCACGTGCACTAAGATGACTGACATCTTTACCTCTAAAACGCAAACAACCACTATTATAATGTTCTAACCCAGCAATAATACGTAGTAATGTGGTTTTTCCAGAACCGGATGGTCCTAATAACGCTATTATTTCTCCAGATTCAATATATAAAGAAATATCAGTCAATATTTTATCATGACCAAAAAATTTGGTGATTCCATCTATCTCAATGCTCATTTCTTATTCCTAGATCATAATATTAATTAATACGTTTTAAACGACCTTGTAAATAATGTTTAATAAGCAACATAAAAATTGAAATACACGCTAATAATGCTGCGGCAACAAATGCGCCTACAGTATTATAATCTTGATACAATAATTCTACATATAGCGACACAGTATATGTCTCGCCCCGTATTAATCCTGATACTATAGATACTGCTCCAAATTCACCAATAGCACGAGAATTAGTAAGAATAGCGCCGTATAACAAAGCCCATCGAATATTTGGAAAAGTAACATAACGAAACATCATCCAACCAGATGCTCCAAGAAGTATAGCTGCCTCGTCTTCCTGTCTTCCTTGATTCACCATCACAGGAACGAGCTCATGTACCATAAAAGGACAAGTAACAAAAATAGTCACCAACACTAATCCTACCCATGTGAATATTATTTGTATATTATGCAAATCCAGCCAATTTGTTATTGTATTATTATTTGCGTAAAGCAATAAATACAGTAATCCAACAATTACTGGAGAAACAGCGATGGGTATATTTATTAAAATATACAATAACTGTCTTCCACAAAATTTAAAACGAGTCACTAACCAAGCCATTAATATACCAAAAAATACATTAATAGGTACCGCAAATAATGCTACAATAACCGTCAAAAAAATAGCATGTATCATATCTTGATTTATTAAATTTGCTATTACTATTTTTAAACCTTCTGAAAAAGCAAATACAAAAATCACAATTAAAGGAACTAACAATAACATCATTGATATAAACATAGTGAAACTAATTAGAATCCATTGGTTCCATTTAATATTACTGTTATAACTATTACTGTAATTTCTATTGACATAATTATTCAACATGCTTACCATTAAGACCCTTTAAACCTTCGGTTTATTCGTAATTGAAACATACTAGTAAAAAATAATAATAATAAAGAAATAATTAAAATTACAGAAGAAATAGCACTGGCTGCTGGGTAATCAAATTCCTGTAAACGAATAAAAATAATTAAAGAGATAACTTCATTTTTCCAAGCAACATTTCCAGCTATAAAAATAACCGCACCAAATTCACCTAAACTTCGTATGAATGATAATGCTACGCCATACAACCAAGCTGGTGCCAATTCTGGAAAAATTACATTATAAAAAATTTGCCAATGATCAGCTCCGAGAGTTTCTGCTACTTCTTCATATTCTGCGGTAAACTCTTCTAACACCGGTTGTACAGTTCGTACTACAAATGGAATACTTGTAAAAATCATAGCAATAGATATACCTATCCACGTATACGACACTGTGATGCCAAATCGAGATAACCAAGCCCCATACCAACCTGATGTTGAAAACAATGTTGCCAAAGTTAATCCCGCCACCGCGGTAGGCAAAGCAAAAGGTAAATCTATTAACGCATCTAATAATTTCCGACCAGGAAATTGATATCTAGTTATTACCCATGATACTAATAGTCCAAATATCGCGTTAAATAATGTTGCTACCCCAGCAGCCAATAAGGTAATTTTATAAGAAACCAATAATGCTGGATCTGTGATCACATCGCAATATTGAGAGAAACTCATCTGAGATAATTGCATAATTAACGCGCTTAAAGGTAATAATAGAATCAAACACACAAACAATAAACTTCCACCCAGTGCTATCCCAAATCCAGGTAACGTATGTTTAGATGAAGAAAATAACATCAACGATGTCCTATTGATAACAATTGATCTAATTCACCACCACGTTTAAAGTGCATATTCATAACAGCATTCCAATTACCAAATTGATCCTCTACTCTAAATAATTGATTCCCAACAGATCCATTTTGATATATTTGAGCAATATCAGTTGTACTGACACGGTACCCAAACTTAGTAATAATCTTTTGCACTGAAGGGATGTATAGGTAATCTAAATAAGCTTGTGCTACATCTTTAGTTCCGTTTCTAATGACGTTTTTGTCTATCCAGGTCACTGGAAATTCTACCAAAACATTCGGAGTGGGTATAACAATTTCATAATTATCAAATCCATATTGACTTCGAACTAATTTTGCTTCAGATTCAAAATTAATTAGTACATCTCCTTGATTACGATCAACAAAAGTAGAGGTAGCAGCACGTCCTCCAGTATCAAATACCTCTACATTTTTTAAAAATTTTTGCATCCAAATTCGAGTTTGATCTATATCCCCATCGCTATTTTTTAAAAAAAAATTCCAAGCTGCTAAATAAGTATAACGTCCATTACCAGAAGTTTTAGGATTAGGAAATACTATTTTCAAGCCCTCATTAGTTAAATCATACCAATTATAAATTCCTTTTGGATTACCTCGTCTCACCAAGAAAGCCATAGTCGAAAAAAATGGTGAACTATGATTTGGAAATCGATCTTGCCAATTTTTAGGAATTAAGTGTCCCCGATCACACAAAATTTGTACATCTATCACCTGATTATATGTCACCACATCCGCACGCAGTCCCTGTAATATAGCCATAGCTTGTCTAGTAGATCCGGCATGAGATTGACGAATAATTAATGTATCTTCAGGATGAAGATCCTTCCAATATTCGATAAAATCCGAATTAATCTTTAAAAATAATTCTCTAGACACATCATAAGAACTATTTAATAAAACAGTTCCATGTATTGGAACGCAAAAAACACAATATAATAACGCTGTCACTTTAATCATTTTTAAAATAATATGCATAATAATCATATATATGCGAATACAAACATACCTACTCAAAATAGAGAGTTTCCTTCCAGTCAATAGAATATCATTCTATAATACATGCATAATTAAGATATATACCACACACAAATTTGTACTTGCATGAAAGTTTTATAACCAATTATTAATATATGATGATATCTTTTATTATATAGATGAATTATTCATATTGCCGAATTATTAATTGAATGAAATTTAAATCAATCATATTTGATTAATCTTGTCTATACTTCTCTCTGTAAAAATACCACCATATTCAATATTATAATTTATGATCAAATATAATAATATTATCTTTTTTTAAACTGCATAAAAGATCCTATATAAAGATAAAAGATAATTTAAAACATGATTTCTATATATAAATATAGATATTTTCATTAACTTGACTTAAAACCTAAAATAATTATCAATACGATCATTAAATAATTAAAATTTAAAAATTAAAAAATAATTCTGTTGTAATAAACTATTTATGTAACAGATACTTATCTTTATGTATCGATGCTTTCGATTAATTTCATACAATTTGAGCGATGCTTATTATCGTTAACACTACAATAAAATTTGTGCTATACTATCATTGTAATCTAAACAAAATAGCTCGTTGCAAAAAAAATGAAAAATAATTATTTTAAATAAATTCAAAAATTACTTTTACTATTAATTAGTTATCTATTACACAATATATAATTTTATTACGGAAAGAACATACTAATATAAAAAAATTAAACCGCCTATTTAATATATAAATACTATTACACATGACATAATAAAACTCATACTTCAGAATAATTGCTAGTATGTATTATATGCAATAATATATTGATCACATAGTATAATGTGACTTTTGTGACGCTCTAACAAAATAAAAACCTCATTAACTTAACGCTTAAAAAATTACTGCAATCATAATGATCTTTGCAATTAGATAATAAAAATTACAATCGGTATTAAATTATGATAATAATAACAATCTTTACTATTTTAATACAATCACCTGACATACAGATATACATACATTAATTAATAAATTATTTACAAAACACGCAACGTTCATTGCATCACATATTGTGTGATATGATACAACTTGTATATAATACATATATATGTTTTATATATAACATGTTTTGATAGAAATAAAACATACAATAAATATATTTATACTTATAAATATATTTTACTATATGCATTTTAAAATAATTGTAAATATCGTTAACATTACCCAATTATAATACGTAATACGGAGTCAGTAATGAATCCATCAAATAGTTTAAGAAAAATTTCAGGAATTATAGAGAATATCAAAAATATTAACGCCATTTGGTATTACCATTCACATAATAATGCCATTACTAACCCGTTTCTTATTCTAAAACCATTTTTTTTCAGTTCTCATTACAAATTCATTGAATATACAATAATTTATACTATAAAAAAAGATTATGCTACATGTATTAGTACAATTAACACAATAAATAAGTTAAAAACTCATATCGACACTAAAATTTTAGACAATATTCTAGGCATGTCTTCATAAAAATGGATATAATATCTGCTTCTAATAAATATTTTAGAATAAAAAAATATTACAGATTTATCGCAACCTATAAAAATCAAAACACAGATTCAGATCATGTGATTATAAAAATCACTATCAATTGGAAAAACATAAAAAAAACAACAGAATTAAAAAAAAACAATATCCAAATTAATTTAAAACTTTTACTTTCTTTAGATCAAAAATGTACATGTACCACATCGAATTTATATTTCATTTATCCATTTATAGAACTGATTGACAACTGGTATAATCGATATGTACCATTCAGTATTTACAATTCTCCTAACATACAAAAAATAAATAAAAATTATTTTGACCATAATAAATACTACGAAAACAATATTTCTATAAATACTAATTTATATACAGATGACCCAATCATAATAGTTACAAATGAATATGATTGCTTAACAAGTGCTAAAAAATTACTCAAACAACACAGTCAATTAATCTTGCGTGCACAGCCTATCAAATTGCGTGTATTTTCTTTTTTAAATAAAATATTTAATACACCTATCCCTGTGTATCAATCAACCTTTTAAAAAATAATAAAATAAGCATGGAAAAATTCACTAACCGTATTCGATAATTCTCTATGAGAGAGAACATTTCATAATCGTTCAATTAAAACATTCAATATTAGGAAAACACTTTATGTTATCAGAAAAAATATTAGCTAATGCCATACGTATATTGAGCATAGACGCTATACAACAAGCTAATTCTGGGCATCCTGGCTGTCCCATGGGTATGGCGGATATTGCTGAAGTATTATGGAGGGATTACTTAAATCACAACCCAAGCAATCCCAATTGGATTAATAGAGACCGATTTGTTTTATCTAATGGGCATGGATCAATGCTGCTATACAGCATACTACATTTAACCGGATACAAAATATCTATAGAAGATCTAAAAAACTTTAGACAATTAAATTCAACAACACCCGGGCATCCAGAATGTGGGTATACTGATGGAATTGAGGTTACAACAGGTCCACTAGGGCAAGGTCTTGCTAACGCTGTAGGATTTGCAATTGCTGAACGGACACTATCAGCTCAATTTAATCGCGCACAGTTTAATATCATCAATCATTATACTTATGTATTTTTAGGAGATGGATGCATGATGGAAGGTATTTCTCATGAAGCTTGCGCGCTAGCTGGAACTATGAAATTAAATAAATTAATTATATTTTACGATAATAACGGCATTTCTATAGACGGTGATGTACAAGAATGGTTCACAGATGATACTGCCATGCGTTTTGAATCTTATGGATGGCATGTAATACGTAATATAAATGGACATGATAGGAATGCTGTTAAAGCTGCAATTGATCAGGCTAAATCCACATTAGATAGACCATCATTGTTAATATGTAATACTATTATTGCTTTCGGAGCTCCAAATAAAAGCGGAACACATAACGCTCACGGCACTCCATTAGGAGTAGAAGAAGTGGCTGCTACTCGAAAAGCTCTTAACTGGAATGAACCTCAATTCGTCATACCAAAAGAAATATATAAATCATGGAATGCCACGATACTGGGACAAAAAAAAGAAGATAATTGGCAACAACTTTTTCGTAAATACCAGGTTACTTATCCTAATTTAGCAAAAGAATTAATAAGACGAATACAACGAAAATTACCCGATGATTGGCATAAAAAAACACAAAAATTTATTGAAAATTTACAGGCGCATTCTCAAAATATTGCTACACGTCAAGCTTCTCAAATTACAATTGAATCTTTTTCTAAAGAATTACCAGAGCTTTTTGGTGGATCCGCAGACTTAACACCCAGCAACTTGACAACTTGGTCTCAATCTTCTTCTATTATGCAGAATCCTGCCGGAAATTATATTCATTACGGTGTACGTGAATTCGGGATGACTGCTATTGCCAATGGGATTGCTAATTATGGAGCTTTTTTACCTTATACTGCTACGTTTTTAACGTTTGTTGAATACGCACGCAACGCGGTTCGCATGGCAGCATTAATGAATAGTCATCATATTATGATTTATACTCATGATTCTATTGGATTAGGAGAAGATGGTCCAACTCATCAACCGATAGAACAATTATCAAGTTTACGTATGACTCCTAATTTAATAGTATGGCGTCCCTGTGATCAAGTAGAAACAGCAGTTGCCTGGAAATCAGCAATTGAACATCACGGACCAACCGTATTGATTTTATCCAGACAAAATCTCATGCAACAGGAACGCACCTCAACACAAATTAATAACATTACTCGGGGCGGATACATTCTTAAAGATTGCCAAAATATCCCTGAATTAATTATAATTGCTACTGGGTCAGAAATAATATTAGCAATACAAGCATATTACCGATTAACCGATGAAGGTTACAAAATACGAGTCATATCATTACCTTCTACTGATATCTTTGATCAGCAAGATAAATCATATCGTGAATACGTATTACCAAACGCAGTAATTAATAGAATAGCTATCGAAGCTAGCAGCACTGACTATTGGTATAAGTATGTTGGAATATATGGTGAAATCATTGGTATGAATACATTTGGAAAATCAGCTCCATCACATCAATTATTTAAATTTTTTAACTTTACTGTGGACTATGTGATCAATAAATCATATAAATTACTCAACAAATCCTAAATCAACAGATCACCAAAAATGTTTAATTTTTCATAAAATACATTTATATAACTATACCAATATTTATTGGTATAGTTATATCCGAATTTTGTATTGAGTATATGTATGACTTATTCCTGTGAGTTATTAAATTCAAGATAATTTGATCAGAACTATTACCATTGGAAAATATAAAATGAATTATTCAACACTAATAACATTAGCTCGAAAATTAATTCAACAACCTTCGGTGAGTCCAAACCATCATAGTTGTCATGAAATAATTGCAGATTATTTAAAAAAACTAAATTTTAATATAGAGTTAATGCGTTTTGATAACACTCTTAATCTTTGGGCATTTCATGGTTGTAAAAAACAACAAAAATGCACAACATTATTGTTTATTGGGCATACTGATGTGGTCGATCCTGGCGATCTTCAATGCTGGGATCATCCCCCATTCTCAGGATTAGTACATAATAATATATTACATGGACGAGGTGCTATTGATATGAAAGGAGCATTAGCAGCTATGTTAGTAGCCGCCGCCAATTTTATCGACCAACATCCTAATTATCAAGGACGGATTGCGTTTCTTATCACTTCTGACGAAGAAGGCAGTGGCATCAACGGAACCACAAAAGTTGTAGAATCTCTAATTGCGCGTAATGAACATATAGACTATTGCATAGTCGGGGAACCATCCAGTCAAGATCAACTAGGTGATGTCATAAAAAATGGTAGACGTGGTTCACTTATTGGGCAACTGACAATACATGGATCTCAAGGGCATGTAGCATATCCTCAATTCTCTAAAAATCCAATACATTTAATCATTCCAGCTCTGTCAGATTTACTACAGACTACATGGGATCAAGAAAGAAGTATATTATTTCCTCCTACTGCTATACAAATTACTGATATTTATTCTAATAATAACAACAACAACGTTACACCCCATACAGTTATATTAAATTTTAATGTACGCTTTAATGATAAATGTTCTATTGACAAGATTAAAAGATACACAAATGAAATATTCACATGTCATACTTTACCTTATAATATCGATTGGAAACTTTCTGCAGAGCCTTATTTTAGTAACCCTGGACAATTGACTAATGTTGCGGTCAATGCAATTAAATATTACCAAAAATTTGAACCTCGATTAGAAACTACAGGAGGTACTTCTGATGGACGTTTTATAGCTAAAATGGGGACAGAAGTCATAGAATTAGGGGCACGTAACCATATGATCCATAAAGTTAACGAATACATTGATCTAATTGATTTAAAATTACTTAGCTCTATATATCAAAAGATTATAGAAGATTTAATACTAGTATAATATGCTACATGTCAATAATGTATTATTACAACAGATCTGAAACCAAGATATATTTTTGTTAATCACATACGTGTATTATTATTGCATATATACGAGGTGTCATTCAATATTACATATAATAAATATGTAGTTACTGTTTTTTAATGCATATATTGAAAATAATTTAAAAAATCAGGGATAACTAATGCTTATATTAAAAATTAATCTTCAATATTAATTAAACACGATTCATGTGACATATCTGTAGAAAAGATCAAAGGAGGACATATGTTTAGTTGTTTGCCTACTTTTTGAGCAATAGCAATAGTATTATCTTTTTTGATAACATCAGGAACAACATAATCATTATGTGATGTAAGAAATGCACCACCTAAATCTTCCGGTATATTTAATGCCTCCAAAGATACGGCATCTAAATAAGATAAATCACCATTAAGTTTACAGCGATCTTCCTTGTATATTCCGAAAGAACAAGCTGATAGTAATACCATACAGATACACAAAATCTCTAAAAAAGTTAACATTATAACCCTTGTATAAATACTTATTTATAATTAGACTGATCATAAAATAACCCTGAATCTATTAAAGCTTTCTTTAGCACATCACGATGTACCTCAGATAAAACAGTCATAGGTAAACGCAAAACATAATGCGATATTAATCCTAATTCTTTGCAAGCCCATTTCACTGGCATAGGATTAGAATCAATAAATAGCGCTCGGTGCACAGGCATCAAGCGCTGGTTAATGTATTGTGCGTTTAAAAAATCGTTTTCATTTGCTAATTTACATAACTCAGCCATTTCCTTTGCAGCAATATTTGCTGTAACGGAAATTACTCCAACCCCTCCAAGTTTCATAAAATCTAATGCACTTAAATCATCTCCGCTCAACAAAACGAAATCTTCATGAACCAACTGTTTTAATTGATTTACTCGATTTAAATTTCCGGTCGCCTCTTTAATACCAACTATATTTTTTATCTTGGCTAAACGAGAAACAGTAATCGGTAACATATCGCAACCAGTGCGTACTGGAACGTTATATAATATCTGAGGTAATTCTGTGCTTTCTGAAATAGCCTTAAAATGCTGAAATAATCCTTCTTGATTGGGACGATTATAATAAGGAGTGACGCTTAAACAAGCTGCTATATCGCTATCATTAAATTTACTAGTTAATGCAACCGCCTCTGCAGTTGAATTAGCGCCAGTACCCGCTATAACAGGCAATCTGCCATCACTAAATTCCAAGGTTCGCATAACCACATCAACATGCTCCTCATGTGTAAGCCCAGACATCTCTCCAGTTGTACCGACGGAAACAATAGCTGATGTACCACTAACTACATGATGATCAACAAGTTTCTTTAAACTTGTTCGATCTACAGCACCCTTTAGATCCATTGGGGTAATTAACGCCACTATACTTCCCGTAAACATGAACCATTGTCTCCAATAAACAAAATCTATAAAATATTGTTATTCAATAAAAACATCCAAATAAAATGGCAATAAACATCAAATAATACATTAATCGTTCTTCATATATAACAAACAATACCGCTATTTTTAATAATATTAAAACAGTTATTTATTAATAAACATGCTTATCTTTACTACCGTTTAATATTTTAAATTAATTAAAAATTATTTTCATTATATTTTTAATTATTAAGTAAATTATTCTTCGTTAACAATACGTTGAAATATGATAATTCAAAATTTTTTATTAAATAATTTATGTATATTCTATACAGACATTAAAAATAATATTAAAATTAAACATAAGTTATATATATATATATATATATATGCACATAATTATTAATTATTGGTGGAACATACTATGGCATTATTACAACCTGGAGACACAGTCCCTCAATTTAATTTACCTGATCAAAATGGGGTTTTAGTTAATATTGATTCTTATATAGGAAGAAAAAAAATTCTTATTTATTTCTATCCTAAAGCCATGACACCAGGATGCACTGTACAAGCATGTAAATTAAGAGACAATATGGATACATTCAGAAAATTAGGAATAGAGATAATTGGAATCAGTAACGACAAATCAGAAAAACTTTTAAAATTCTCTGAACAAGAAATGCTAAACTTTATTTTACTTTATGATGAAAACTACCAAATTTCCAAGAAATTTGGAGCATGGGGAGAAAAAAGGTTTATGGGAAAAACATATAACGGCATACATCGTGTTAGTTTCATCATCGACCAAACTGGTACTATCGAGCAAGTATTTAAATATTTTAAACCTGTCGATCATGATCAGATCGTGTTACGTTATCTAACTGATGGGCATTAACCGCATAAATACCAGAATACACATATATGCGTATGCGTCTTCTTATATTAGTTATTAATGTATTAATGATTGATGAAAAGTCCATATATAAAATCCGTATAGCGAATACATTTAAAACAATTAAAAATCCTTAATTACAAGGAATCATATGCTTATTTAGTTCCAAATGTTTTATCACCAGCATCCCCAAATCCTGGTATAATGTAGCCATTTTTATTAATTTTCTGATCTATAGAAGCTAAGTATAATTCAATATCTGGATGTTTTTCTTCCAGGGCTTCAATTCCTTCTGGTGCTGCTACTATTGATAAAACCTTTATATTATTACATCCAAATTTTTTTAATAAATCAATAGTAGCAATGATTGATCCGCCAGTAGCTAACATAGGATCTAACACCATAGCCATACGTTCATTGATATTGGAAACTAGTTTATGAAAATATGGAATGGGCTCAAAAGTAATCTCATTACGATAAATCCCTATTATGCTAATACGTGCACTGGGAAGATGCTCTAATACACCATTCATCATACCTAATCCAGCGCGTAGTATTGGTACCACTGTTATTTTTTTTCCTTTAATACGTGCAATTTTCACCAATCCACACCACCCTTTAATAGTTACTATTTCCATTTCTAAATCATCGGTAGCTACGTAAGTTAACAAACTACCTAATTCTGAAGACAATTCTCTAAAACGTTTAGTGCTAATATCACAAATACGCATTAGTCCTAATTTGTGACGTACTAATGGATGTTTAATTTCAACTATTTTCATATCAATTTTGTTCTCCATGAAAGCAAATACTCAAATATGAGACATTATACTTTCAAATATCAATTTAAATAATACCCCATCTTTAGATAGTAGGGATGGGGTATTATTTAAATTGATATTTGAAG